>CAYSJG010000114.1:0-6749 GCA_964431295.1 uncultured Sangeribacter sp.
CTACGATGCCAAACTTGTCGTTGAGCACCTTTGCGATAGGCGCCAGACAGTTGGTGGTGCAGGATGCGTTGGACACGATCTTTGTGCCGGCTACGTATGAGGTCTGGTTGACACCGCATACAAACATCGGGGTGTCATCCTTGGAAGGTGCGGACATCACTACATATTTTGCACCTGCCTCCAGATGGGCCTGAGCTTTCTCCTTTGTCAGGAACAGACCGGTGGACTCTACTACGTACTCTGCTTCTACTGCGCCCCAGTTGATCTCTTTCGGGTCGCGGCATGCTGTCACGCGGATAGATTTGCCGTTGACGATCAGAAGGCTCTTCTCCAGGTCGTAATCCACTGTGCCGTCGAAGCGACCGTGCATTGTGTCATACTTCAGCATGTAGGCCATGTAGTCTACGGGAAGAAGGTCGTTGATAGCTACAACCTCCACGTCATCGCGCTTTGTAGATGCGCGGAATACGAAACGTCCGATACGGCCAAAGCCGTTAATACCGATTTTTGTCATTTCTATACTTTTTTGGGTTGGTATTCTTTTGGGATATTTTTACTTTTACTAACTTTTCAGCTGTTATATCTGTTTATACCTGTAGAGACGTTGTCCCTTGAATCTGAGCTGCGCTCGATTTTCGACCGCAAATTTAATGATTTTTTTCCAAATATAACGTTAATTCGCTGATTAATTATTATCTTGCATACAATTCACTGTAAATATTACAATACCATCTGGCTAAATGTTTCAATATGGGAAAGTTTTTAACTGATTTTAAAGAATTTGCCCTCAAGGGCAATGTCATCGACATGGCGGTCGGCGTCATCGTCGGAGGAGCATTCGGCAAAATAGTCTCGTCGCTTGTCAACGACATTCTTATGCCGGTCATCTCACTTGCCACAGGAGGAGATGGATATAAAAATCTCAAATATGTAATACAGGAAGGACACGCAGCCACGGCTGACGGTGTCGCCGCCGTAGAAGAAGTGGCTATCAATTACGGCCTCTTCATACAGAATATCGTCGACTTCCTAATTATCGCATTCTCTATATTCGTGGCGCTCAGATTCGCCATGAAGCTCAAGAAGAAAGAGGCTGAGCCTCAACCGGAGCCCGCACCCGAGCCCACCAAAGAGGAGCTGCTGCTCACTGAAATCCGAGACCTCCTCAAAGAGAAAAAATAAATTCCGCAGGATTAGTCCCTGATTTTTAGAGCGCGTTTTTTAAAGACACTGAGACTTAGCAGATAAAAAAGGCTGCCGCGTATTCTGACATGTTACGCGGCAGCTTTTCTATTTTTTGGATTGGTTATATCCGATCGTTCGGTCAGGACTTATTTGCGGATAATTACCTTCTTGCCGGATATTATGTACATGCCGGCGGGCAGCGATGACAAGGATTTGGCATCGGCGCCTCTCAACACTACTGTACCGTCTATGCCATATACATCGGCCGACGATGCGCCGGACAGGACTGCGTCCACACCTGACTGGCCGCCGCTTATGCTGTAGTGAAGCTGATACTCGGGGCTGGCCTTGGAATTGATGCGCAGTGCGCCGGCGGGGATAGTAAAGAGGTATTCACCGTTGTAGACTATCTCCGGCTCTGCCTTGACAGTCAGAGCTGTGCCTTCTGTCACGCTCATTGACAGCTCTGAAGCCACTGACGCACCATCGGCTGTAGCCACTGTCGCATGACCGTCCTCGGCCACTTCTACTGTCTCTGCATTCGGGAAATACAGCTTGAACTCGCTTATACGGCCGGCAAACTCATGACCATCGGCATATTCAGGCTCCATATTTGCGGACTCATCAGCAAGGATTGTATAATAATACTGGATTTCGCCATTGTTGAAGCCTCCGATAAACGTATATCCTTCTGCCACATCTACCGAGAATGTGCTCCGGCCTATCGTCAGTACATAATCGCCGGGGACGAGTTCTTTACCCTGTACAGGCGACAGAGTCACCTCTTTTTTACCGCGCACCGACTCGGTGTCCGTGCGGCCCCAGAACTCGAAGGTGTCACCGATCGTGCCGCCGGGAAGCACCTTCTTCAGGGAGCTCTTTATAGCGGGGAGCCATAGACCGTACGTCAGACCTGAATCGAGAGTAAACGTGATATCGCCAAGTTCATAATACTCACCTGGAGCAGGATCTGCTGTCGGAGCCGGGAAATTGAGGATCACATAGCTGAATGACATACCCTGGGAAGGACCGGTATAACCGTTCTTGTCCGTGATTGTAAATGCGTTGAAGGGCAAAAGCAGCGTGTAGCGTCCGGATGCCGAATAGGATCTTGACAGCTTGAAGGTCACTTCGTTGCCGTTGATTGTCACCACGGGCTCTTCATTGTCAAAATCCTGGGGGCTGAAGATTATGATGCCATTTCCTTCCTCATTAGGGGTCAGATTATTGCGCTCTATCTTCGTAGCATCGGGGAAGACTATCTTTATCTCATCGATCGAGGTGATGTTGCCGGGACGGGGGGTCACTGTATAGTCAAAGCGGGGCAATATCTCATACTCCAGAGTCAGGGCATCCGATTCCATGCGCTGATCGGCGGACATGAAATACATAAAGCCCTGAGGCACTTCTATGCGATATTTGCCCGACTCCATAAAGATGTCGTTGCGGTTGAGGGAGAAGGTATACAATACTGTATTCGGATCATCATTGTCTATGGCAAACTCCACATAGCGCGCCGTATTGTTGTATGAGAGCACCTCCACGTCATCGCGATATACTTTAAGCTCGGCGGTACACTCTTTGTTGACGTGCGGCACCATGTTATATATCACGGATACGCCAGCGAGGCTCTCCACGACACCCTGCTCGGGATTAAGCTTGACCACTGTGGGATTGGTAATGCCCACGAGAGAGAATTTTACGGTGATGGCAGGATTGATCTGGCCGGGGGTAACCTCCGTGGCTGCGAAATCAAGCGAACGGGCGGCCAGGGTGAATGTATAATCACCGGCTGCAGTCAGCTCGCCGTCTGCCAGCGGCACCTGCAGGATATTGTTTGCCGTCACGGGGTCGCCGAGTGCTATCTCACCCTTAGGACCCACAAGCTTGGCGGAGAAATCCTTCGTCACTATCATGCGCTCGAAATCCGGGAAATCAAGCTGTATATCGTTTATACTCGCCTCTTTGGAGCCATCTGCAGGCACTGACTCGTAGCGCATCGGAGGTATCAGATCATAGCTCAGCGACATCGCATCGTTGGTATACACATTACCTGCGCTGTCTGTCACCTTAAGAGCACCTTCGGCTATATTCACCGTGTAGCAGCCCGGTGCGTCCACGGGCCATAGACCGGCGTCCATGATCTCGTTGGCCGTCGCATCGGAAAAACCGATACGGATGTCACCGCTGCGCGAACGCGTAGCCACAAGATCAAATCCGACCGTTATCGACGGAACAAGATCATAAGAGGCTACCTGATATTTGATATCACCCACCACTTCGACACTCTGCACATCCGTGGGATTGCTGAGCACCATCGTAATGTAATTGAACTGAGATATCACCGAGTTTGGCATCGGGCTGACCGATGACACTTCGATGCGATTCTCCGCGGAGGCCGTCACGGCACACAATGCGCCTAAAGCCAATAGAGAAAGGTGCCTTGCTTTCATAACTTATCTTCTTTACTTTATGAATATTTTCTTGCCATTGTGGATATAGAGACCTGCCGGCAGATCCTTCATCTCGTCACGGGTCATATTGCGCGCCACACACACGCCGGCGATATTGTATACATCACCTGCGGCATCTGCATTTACTCCGTTCTCAGGGAGAGTCTCCACACCGGAGGGATTACCCTTGATGGTGTAATGGTACTCGTAAGGCACATTGTTCCAGATATCGGTCATCATACTGTTGCCCGGACCCTGGATTGCAAAACTGCTCTTGCTTATGCTCAGAAGGTATTCGCCCGGCTTGGTAACTTCGTTGTTAAGAGTGAAGGTGATAGAATTTGTATTCCACTTTCTCACCACACCGGTTTCACGGCTGCACACGGCCACACGGCCGTTTTTCTCGCCGGCGTCATCCAGCGCATATACGCATGGCTGACTGTTGAACATGCCGAACTTGTCGCTACCCTGCAGCGTCACTGTCACTTCCGACAGACTCTCCACCTCACCGGGAGCCGGAGTAATCGAAGGGACATCTATGTTGGGAAGATACCATATAAGACGCATCTTATCCGGACCGGATATAGTGCCGTCCTCCATGGTGAAGGTCAGATTGGCGGGCCAGATCTCCAGCATATACTCGCCGGGATATGTGAAATATGTCACTTCATCGGCTGCACGCGTCATCGGAGCACGCTGAGATTCACCTTGATCGGGAGTCTCCCCGGTTTCAACTTTCGACTCATCGCATGTAAGAATCAGCTTATTGCCCTCTATCGTCACATCCGGCAACAGAAACCACATGGGAGAGTCGAAGCGGATACCGCCTACATCATCCAGACCCAGAGGGGTCTTATTGTCAACTATCTCCTTCACGCCATCGAATGTGATTGTGATGCGATTCGGCATCTCTTTGACATAGCCGGTGGGAGGATCTATGGTGAAGGTCTTCGGCATCGGTATCACATATTCGAGATTCACCTCGGAGCTCAAGATTTTACCGGACTCCGACTCAAAGTACATGAATCCTTCCGGCACATACACCTTATAGTGACCAGGAGTCGTTATCATCTGACTGTAAAAGAGAATCGTATAGCAGTTGTCAGACTGCATGATAAAACGCTGGATCTGACCCGAAGTGTTGACCACCTCCTGAAGCAGCACTCCGTCACGCGACAGGGTGGCGGGCTCCACACAGTCCGGATTGGGATTGGGGACACCGGGATAATAGATCCGGCATGAGCCCATCTCTGTCACCGTGCCTTCTGCCGGCTCGGTCATATTATAGTCGTAATAACTCGTCTCGGCCGCCATCAGTCCTGTCATGGACATGACACTCAGCATTGTTAGAAGTAATTGTCTCTTCATATTATAAAACACTTATGTTTGATTTTGCGACCAAATTAACAAATTTTATTGACTTGACAAATTTTACACACAAAATTTACACACAAAAGTTACATAATTTTTCAGCATTCTCCACAGAGAGCGCTCCGACACTATAATATATTATATCAAATGCCGGCAGAGCATCACGCGCTGCCGGCAAATGATGTTATCCTCATGTTTCCGAGGATAATCATGCCACCGCATTTTTATATTCCGCCCGGTATGTCGAGTGAAATCTTGAGTTGCGGGTGTACCAATATTCAACCAAACATCGTCATGCGCGATAAGATTCGCCTTATGACGGCGGATATTCTGTTCACACAGGTTTAAACCGCATTATCCTTGCAAAGCTATCGTCATACTGCGGTATATCAGCTATAGCGCAGACAACTCACATCTTAATTCCAGTCTTGGGCATTTATTGCCCTTACATAATAACCTTGGTATGCTTTTTCAGACACAAAGATAATACTTCATCTTCTATTTGCAATATATTTTTCAATATTTTTTCACCAATTTTAAAGAATTTTTCTATCAATCATCCACTTTTAAGTGACATTTTGCCATAGTTAACCTACAATGATGACACTAAGATTATATTTACGCTTGAAGAATGCAAGTCCATATACACACACATACCACTTACTTGCAAAAAAAGCTACTCAAAATGTCAACATATCATCTACCGACCTCTCCACACGCTCAAGACCCGCTTACACGCCCTGCGGCTACTTGCCATATATGAGAGTGTTTGAATTTAAACCCCATGCATTAATACAATGCAGGGTGTGCCGCATTTCCGGCACACCCTGCATATTATATTCTGTCTTTATGATTATCGCACGAATACCTTCACTGCCTGACGGCCGGATACTACGATATAAAGACCGGGAGCTACATTCTCCATACCTGCCTTGACACCGTTGACGCTGTATACCTCCGCGCCGGCGGGAGCCACGATATTGCGACCCTCCACACGGACATCATTGCCGAGAAGCACCATCTCTACGCCTGTCTTGCCGTCTACCTTGAGGTTCTTGATCTCCCAGGTGTCGGCGCCATCGGCGGTGGAAGCATATTTGAAGCCAAACTCTACCTGCTTGCCCACATAGTCGGCAAGGCTGATCTCACCGCAGTTGACGAAATCCCAGCCACCGGCCTCAGGCCATGTGGCGATTGTAAGCTCTGTCCACTCTGAGGCGCCCTTCTCGCGGATGCAGAATCTGCAGAGGTCGCGAAGAGTGGTCTGGAATCTTGCTGCATGCTCGAAGGATACTGTCAGAGTCTCTACGTTGGTGAGATCCACTACAGGAGATATTGCGTATGACTCTGCTGCGTGAGCGGCCTTGTTGGCATACGCGGAGCCGGTAAGATTCTTATAGTTGCTGTCCCACTTCCATACATAGGTTATACCCTCGGAAAGAGTGACGTCATCAAAGGTCCAGCCATCGGCATTATTCACAAGGCTGACAAACACACCATCCTCTGCGGGAGTGGGAGGCACGATGACTTCGCTTCCGAATGCATAAGCTGTCACCTCCTTGAGGCCTGTCACACCGAAGTAGTTTGTGTGAGTGCCGAGCAGGGTCACCTCTTTGCCGAGGTTGCCGGGATTTGCCTTAAGATTGAGAGCTGTGCGCACGTCACCGAAAGGCAGCTGTACAGGCACGCAATCGTCAAGAGAGGCAGGGCTTGCGGTACCGGCCACAAGGATATTGGTCT
>CAYSJG010000115.1:0-6729 GCA_964431295.1 uncultured Sangeribacter sp.
AACGGTTGCTCCTCAGCATTACTGTCACCATACTGCACACACCTCTCATCCCCCGCAGCTTCTTAGCACAGTCCGCGGCATATATCGCTATCCGCGAACGCAGATAGTCATAATCATCTACATCCGTCGGAAAGGTGCGCGACTCGCTGACACTATCCTGCAGCAGACGACCCACATGACTGAGCTCGATGCAGCTGAGACAATGCAACACCAGCCATGAACGCTCACCGTTGACACCAAACCGCGAGCGAACCCACTGACGCGGACGACGGCTGAAGTCACCGATTGTATGCACTCCCGACTCATACATCCTCCGCGACAAACGCCTCCCCACGCCCCATAATTCTGATATCGACAGGGAGTCAAGCAAAGATGCCATACCTTCAACCGTCAACATCACATTGACACTCTCGCCACTCTTCTTAGCCGACTCACACGCCAGCTTCGCCAATGTCTTACTCAAGGAAAAACCTACGGTCACCGGCACATGCGCTTCACGGCTGCACGCGCTGACTATAGCCTCGCCGATGGCAAAGAGCTCACTACCGGGGATACCGCTTACATCCAGAAAGGCCTCGTCGATCGAATAGTCAAGAGTCAACGGCACATACCTGCGGAATATATCATGGACCTTCAGACTTATCTCCCGATACAGAAGATGATTGCCCGACAATGCTATCAGATCGCCGCGCCGGATGGCATCTCGCAACTCAAAAGCCGGCTGACCCATCTTCACCCCCATACGCTTCGACTCGTTGCTCCGGGCCACTACACATCCGTCGTTATTGCTAAGCACCACCACAGGCTTCCCCTCCAGAGCGGGATTCACCGACCGCTCGCACGACACAAAGAAATTATTGCAGTCCGCCAGACCGATATAACTATTACTCGCACACATCTTACTCTTCACTCACTATATCCTCCGAACCACACCTATCGGCTCTTATTCAATTCTGACAGCAGCACGATGCTCATACCGCATATCTTCGCCACACCTTCATCGCATAGATGACGCGCGGCACGCACGGCCGCATCCCGACAATCCGGAAACGCCATCTCTATCTGACTGACATTCGCGCCGCGAGGCTTCCCCTCCAGATATGCCCTGACACGGTCGCGCATCACCCGCTCCGACACTCCGCCACCCGCACGCTTGCCACGACATATATCGCAGCTGCCGCACTCGCAGCCATCCGGCTCCCCGAAATATTTCAACATACGCATCACCCTACATCCCTTGCGCTCCGAGGCATATCCCGTCATCGCCTCCACACGGGCTGTCGCGCGCGCCAGACGGTTTTCATACACTTCACGGCTTATCTCCACATATCGCGGCTCCTCACGGGATGTGGTGACATAGATATAAGGACTCCGCTTCCGGGGGATGTACATCAGGATATGCTCACGCGACAGCGCCAGCAACGCCTCATAAGCATCCTGCTCCGCTATCCCCAGATCACGGCACATCCGCGACTCGCTGATTGAAGTGAAATCCGCGAAGAGACCTGTATAAGTCCTCAGCAGATAATTTACTATCCGCTCCGCCAAGGGGGACGGATATTTCAGGGCATACATCTCCTCTCTCGTCACCTGCATCATCACCCGCCCGGCGCTCTCGCGCTCGTCCATATACTCGAGATAACCGCTCCTCCCCAAGATCTGAAGAGCGGCCTTCACCTGCTCCTGCTGCATTCGGAATGTACGGCAGAAGTCATCGAGGTCAAACTCCATAAGACGGTCATAACCTTCACCTATGGCAAGACCCAGATAATTGCACACACGCTCGTATATCTTGCGAATCACATCCTTGGGGGGAAACTCCACACTCACTCTCCGACGCAATGTGGACTCATCGCTCCGCGAATGAAGAAGCACTGCATAAGAGGGGAGACCGTCGCGGCCCGCACGACCCGTTTCCTGATAATACTCCTCCAGCGACGGAGGCATATCATAGTGTATCACCAGCCGCACATCAGGCTTGTCGATACCCATCCCGAAGGCATTTGTGGCAACCACCACACGTGTATCGCCACGCTTCCAGCTGTCCTGTCGCTCTGACTTCACATCGGCCTGAAGACCGGCATGATAATAAGTGGACGGGATACCCATCACATTCAGATACTCCGAGATCATACGCGTCCTGTCCCGATTGCGCACATACACTATCGCCGAGCCGGCAGTCCGCTGCAGTATCCTCCCCACATCGCCTATCTTCTGCTCGCTCTCGCGCACCACATAGCTGATGTTGGGACGCTGAAAACTCATCTGAAATGTATGGCTGCCGCTCCTGAAGGCAAGACAGCGGCGGATATCGGCCGCCACCTCGGGAGTCGCCGTCGCCGTCAGCGCCAGCACCGGCACTTCAGGAAATATCTTCCTCACCTTGACTATCTCCAGATAAGAGGGACGGAAATCATAACCCCACTGCGATATGCAATGAGCCTCGTCTACCACGATAAGACTCACCGGCAGATGACGCAACTCCATCAGGAAACGCTCATTGCGCAGACGCTCGGGGGATATATACAGGAAGCGGGCACGCCCGTTGAGCAGCAGCTCCCAGCCCACACGGCTCTCCGGAGGTGTCATGCCGCTATGGAAATATACGGCCCGGATATGTATCCGCTTGAGATTGTCCACCTGATCCTTCATCAGCGACACCAGAGGGGTCACCACAAGCGTCAGACCACCCAGAGCCAGACCCGCCGTCTGAAACACCACGGACTTGCCGCCGCCGGTAGGCATCAGACCCAACGTGTCATGGCCGGACACCGCATGTTCGGCTATCTCGCGCTGCAAAGGACGGAAATTCTCGTAGCCCCAGTATTTCTTCAGGATTGCCCGGAGGTCAGGCATTTTCATGTCGTCCATACCGACCGGTCAGCTCTTCGACGGACGTATCTCCAGAATCATCAGCTGCACACTGTCCGGCTGACCGGAATGCTTCTGAGGCTCGATAGTATAGCATATATCTATCGGCTTGTGGGCATGGATGTGCTCGAAATATGGGGCCATATTGAAGGCGATTGCATTGATTACACGGCTTGTGGAATTATCCTCCAGCTCAAGACGGATATGCTCCATATTCTTACCCACGATCTTACTTGTGCCGAAATCAAAGACATTCTTCGTGCAAAACACCGGCTTCTGGTTGCCCGGACCGTGAGGATTGAGTTTGCGAAGACTCTGCACCAGATCGGGAGTTATGTCGGCAAAAGAGATGCACGCATCTATATCGATATGGGGACTCAATTGATCCGGCTGGATATGCTCCGCCACATACTCCTCGAAGCGACGGCGAAACTCCGGTATGTTCTCCTCCTTGAGAGTGAGACCCACCGCATAAGGGTGACCTCCGAAATTTTCAAGCAGATCACGTGTGGAATTGACCGCGGAATAGATGTCGAAACCCTGCAGACTGCGCGACGAGCCGGTCACCATGCCGTCATTGCTGTATGTAAGCACTACCGCCGGCTTATAATAAAGCTCTGTCAGACGAGAGGCCACTATTCCGATGATCCCCTTATGCCAGTTCTTGTTGTAGACCACTATGCTGCGGCGTCCCTGGACCACACTGATATTATTCTCTATCAAATTGTTGGCCTCTTCGGTGATACGCTTATCGAGCTCCTTGCGATCCTTGTTGTACTGATCTATATCCTTACCCTTCTCATAGGCTTCGTGCAAGTCGCGGCATACAAGCAGATCCACCGCCTCTATACCGCTCTGCATGCGCCCGGAGGCATTAATGCGGGGACCTATCTTGAATATCACGTCCGAGATGGTGATATCCTTGTTGGTAAGTTTGCACAGACGTATTATACTGCGCAGACCCAGATTGGGATTTGAATTCAGACGGCGCAGACCATGATAAGCCATCACGCGATTCTCGCCTACTATCGGCACGATGTCGGCTGCTATGCTCACCGCCACAAGATCCAGAAGACTTTCCAGCTCATTGTGGTTGGTCAGACCATTGCTCTGCGCAAAGGCCTGCATAAACTTAAAGCCGACTCCGCAACCGGAGAGGTGAGGGCAGGGGTAGGTCGAACCCGGCATCTTCGGATTAAGGATGGCTGCGGCACACGGCAACTCCTCATCCGGCATGTGATGGTCGCAGATGATGAAATCTATACCTTGCTCACGCGCATATTTTATCTCCTCTATCGCTTTGATACCGCAATCGAGCACTATTACCAGACTGATGCCATTCTCCTTGGCATAGTCGATGCTTTTGCGCGATATCCCGTACCCCTCCTCATAACGCGTCGGGATATAATACTCTATATTAGAATAATAATTCTGCAGATATTTGTACACCAGAGCCACCGCTGTTGTACCGTCGACATCATAGTCGCCGTACACCATGATACGCTCCTTTGCACCCATGGCCTTGTTCAGACGATTCACCGCCTTATCCATATCCGGCATCAGAAACGGATCCGGAAGCTCGGAGATTGAGGGATTAAAAAACGATGTCGCTTCCTGAGGTGCGGTCACACCACGACGTATCAGCACCTCAGCTACAGTCGCATTTCCACTGCACTGAGGCGTAATCTCCTCTACCAGACCCTTCTGGTAATTGGTTAACGGTTGATAATTCCAATTCATCGCCATTGACCACAAAATTAGCTAAAAATATCCACCTCTGCAACATTCACCCACGATTTATACGTAAAAAGATTTCCACTATCTATGAAACTGATTAGAGCACGTTTCTTAAATTAAAAGCAAAAAATATGCTGAAAGATTTGGCAGATTAAAATAAAAGTTTTAACTTTGCAACGTAATCAAACGGGGCATTAGCTCATCTGGCTAGAGCGTTTGACTGGCAGTCAAGAGGTGACCAGTTCGAGTCTGGTATGCTCCACATTACTTCGATTAATTGGAAATCAAGCAATACGCTGATTTCCAATTATTTTTTTGCCTTACACAATGCGACATACAAAAAAGAGAGAGAGCATGCTTCCGGGCACACTCTCTCTTTTTCATTCAAGTGATATGTCTCTATCAGATATTTTCGCTGATTGCAGGAGTCTCCTTGGGTTCAGCCTCGGATTCATGACCCTCCTTGATAAAGAATACGCAGACGGCACCTATAGCTATCGTTACACCGGCCACTATCATCATCTTGTACTCCGGAGCTATCTGTCCGGGCACTGACATCAGAGAGAGGATCACGCCGCCCAGAAGCGCCGCCACTATTTGCGGGATGCAGATGGTGCAGTTAAACAGACCAAGATATGCACCGATATTGCCGCTCTTCAAGGAGTTGGTAAGTATTGTAAACGGCCATGCAAGCATTGCCGCCCATGCGCAACCTATCAATATGAAGGAGATGAAGAGCAGATACGGATTGGTGAATAAGCCCAGGGATACGAAACCGGCCGCGCCAAGAAGCAGCGACAGCGAGTAAGAAAACTTACGGCTGCGGAATCGCGGAAGCATCACTGCCCAAAGCACTGAGGCCAGTGCCTGCACGGCATAAAGAAGACCTACCCAGTTGCCGGCATCATTATATTGAGAGGTCGTGGAGTCAAGCACCACACGTGTGCCGGCCTTCAGCTGCTCGGGATGCTCCACAGTATGAGTGGTCGCCTCCTCCACAGTGATATTGCCGCCGTCATCACGCGTCAGAATGCTTGCCACCGTTATCTTGACATCACCGCCGAGATTGCGGAGATCAGACTCGGGTATCTGAAGCTTGCCGCCCTCCACGATCGGAGTGTAACCGGTAGCCTCATCACCAAGCAATACATATTTGCCCTCAAAAGTCTGAGTGTCGGTGCTTACACCGGTCACCTGCTCGGTAGTCGGAGTATTGAAAGATTTGTAGGCCACGGTGTTGGTGGCATACGTCCAGAGAAACAGGAATGCAAACCAGCAGAAAAACTGTACCACACCCACTGTCCAGAAGGTGGAGGGAGCCTTCACAAGAAGCTTGAAGAGATTCGGCTGCTTGCTCTTTGCGGCCTGCTCGCTCACACCATTATATTCATTATATACCTTCGGCGGCCACTCCTTGATTTTGATCAGCGAATATATCACGCATATCGCCAGTATTGCCGCACCTACATAGAAGGACCATATCACAGTCTGAGGCACCACGCCGCTCGCGGCCGTGTTCTGCAGACCTATAAGGCCCAACAGCAGAGGGAAGATATAGCCCACCACTGAGCCGGCGTTGCAGAGGAAGCTCTGGATCGAATAGGCAAGACCCTTCTGCTTCTCGTTGACCATATCGCCCACAAGCATCTTGAACGGCTGCATCGCCATATTGATAGAGGTGTCCAGAAGCATCAGCGCGATCAGACCGAAGATTATCGCACTCTGCACGGTAAACTGAAACGAGCCCGCATTAGGCAGCAGACACATCACTATCACTGCGACCAACGCTCCGAATATCAGATAGGGGAGACGGCGACCGAAGCGATTCCATGTACGATCGGAAAACATCCCCACAAGCGGCTGCACTATCAGGCCCATCAGAGGAGGCAATATCCAGAAATAACTCAAATCATGCGGATCCGCACCTATTGTGGTGAAGATTCGCGACACATTCGCACTTTGAAGAGCATACGCTATCTGTACTCCGAAAAATCCGAAGCTCAGATTCCATAGCTTCCAAAAGCCTAAGTCCGGTTTAGTTTTCATGTATTTTGTCGGTTAATTCTTTTAGACCCCATCTCACAAAAAATGTTAACGCAGGGGCGACCGATTTTTGATGCA
>CAYSJG010000116.1:0-6723 GCA_964431295.1 uncultured Sangeribacter sp.
ATAAATTTTGTAGATATGCGAGTCCGTGGCCACAGTCTTCCCCTCGGGGTCGATGATGTCGGTGACAAGTCTGATATCCTTCCCCTTGGAGATGCCGGCCACTTCGGTGGCGATACGGACATTGGCGGAGGCTTTGGAGACGTAAGGTGTGGTGATGTAAGCGCCCCATACCGGCACATGCACTTTGTCAGTCTGCACGAGATGCACATTGCGGTAAAGTCCGGCTCCGGGATACCATCTCGAAGACTCGGGGAGATTTTCGAGACTCACCTCCACGACATTCTCACCCGGTCGGGCGATGCCGTCGAGCTGTACAGCGAAGGAGGCGTATCCGTAGGGCCAGAATCCGGCCTTTTTCCCGTTGACCGTTACATTGGCACGGCTCATGGCGCCGTCGAAGATCAGGGCGGTGCTTCTGCCGGCGGTGTCGGGGAGATTGAAAGTGGTGCGGTAATATCCTTTGCCCACGTATGGCAGGCCGCCGGTACGTCCTGTCTTCCAGGAGGCTTCGGTCTCGTTGTTCTGTTCGATGGTGACCTTCTGCAGGTCGTTGGCGCGGTCGAAGGGTCCGTAGATGGCCCAGTCGTGCGGCACGGCCACCGTCTCCCATTTGATGGAGTCTCTTGAGAAATCCCAGCTTTTGAGGGTGATGTCCGAGCGGGAGTCGGCGTATGCGGGTATGCAGGTGAGGGAGCAGAGCGCTGTCAGCGGCAGTATGAAGGCTGATTTTGTGTGTTTGAGTGATACTGCTTTTGTGGGCATGTTGATTCTATTTATTTTATATCCACAAATATAGCAAAAAAAACGCAAAAAGCTTGCGGCTTTTTGCGTTTTTTAGATTTATTTTTCAACTATTGTCAGTCTCCGTAGGAATATCCGAGCTGCGGAGCGTTGAATACGCGTGCGGCGAGCTCGCGGTCAAGCTGGAGCATGCCTGTGCCGTCGTTGGCCACGAGACGGAGGTCGTCGAGTATCTGGCGTACACCCTCCTCCTCCTCTACCTGCTCAGCCACGAGGGCGTTGAGCATCTGGCGTGAGGCGAAATCGTGCTCCTGCTCAGCGAGAGCGTAAAGGTCGTTGATGAGCGCGGTGATTTTCTGCTCGTGCTCGAGTACAGCCACGAAGATCTCCTCGGCCGACTTCCACTCAGTGGGTACGGCTGCGAGTGCGCCGAGCACGGGCTGCTCGTCGCGAGCGTGGAGATATGCCATGAAGGCGAGAGCGTGTTCCTGCTCCTCGCGGAATTGCACTCTGAACCAGTGTGCGAATCCCTTGCGTCCCTCCTTTTCGAAGTATGTGGACATGGAGAGATAGAGATTGGCGCTCCAGAATTCCATATTGATCTGGTCGTTGAGCGCCTTTGCGATTTTTGCGTTCATAATGGTTTGTATATGTTAGTTGTTGATAAGTATATCCAATGCGGTCTTTAAATTTTCGGGGCTCACCTGTATATCCGTGACCGGAGAGCCCGGCGCGTCGAGCAGTACGAAGGAGAGCATCCCGGGAGCGGCGTTCTTCTTGTCGTGGAGAGCGATTTCGGTTATTCTGTCGAAATCCTTGCAGGTGACCGGGGGGGCCGGGTAATACTCTCTCAGGTACGAGGTATATTCTGTGATATATGTCGAGGGGAGAGCGCGGAGGTCGTGGCTGAGTATTAGAGCGGCGAGTATTCCGTATGCCACTGCGTATCCATGGGGTATCGGTGTACCCTTCTCCAGCAGGTATGCCTCGATGGCGTGGCCGGCGGTGTGTCCGAAATTGAGGATCTTGCGCAGCCCCTTCTCCGTGGGGTCTTTCTCCACGACTTGCATCTTGACCTCCCGGCAGAATGCTACAAACTCCTTCATCCTCTCCTCGGAGAGGTCGAGCGGGTCGGCGGCGAGCATCCGCCGGAGCATTTTGTCATCGGCGATATATGCTGTCTTCAGTGCCTCACCCCATCCGGAGAGTATCTGGTCGGGAGGTAGTGTGGCGAAAGTCTCCACGGCGGCCCTTGCCTCGGCGGGCATCCTGAATGCTCCGATCTCATTCTTGAGCCCGATGAAGTCAATGCCGGTCTTGCCGCCAATGGAGGCGTCGACAGCTCCGAGCAGAGTAGTGGAGACGTTTATATGAGGTATGCCGCGCTTGAAGCAGGCGGCGGCGAATCCTCCGAGATCGGTGACCATCCCTCCTCCGGCGCATACGAGCGTAGAGGCGCGGGTGGCGCCTCCGCGACTGAGCCTTTCCCAGATTTCCGCGAGCACAGACAGCGATTTGGAAGCCTCTCCCGGCGCTACTTCTATGATCTCCGCATTGCGGCCCTCTGCGGCGAATTCCCTCTGCAGCGCTTCTATGAGCGCGGGGGCGCAGCGCAGGATATTTGAGTCTGTCAGGATAAAATTCTTGGCCATAGTCAGCAGGATGGGGATTTTAGAAGATGTGTGAGAGCGGGGATGTCGGGGAGGATTATGTCGGCCTTCTCCCGGATGAAATGCTCCTCCGGGATGGGGCCGGTCATTACGGCCACGCAGTCGAGTCCGGCGGCTTTGGCGGCGCGTACTCCGAGCGGAGCATTCTCAATGACGAAAACCTCCTCCGGCCGGCATCCGCTTATCTCGAGTCCCTTGAGGTAAGGCTCGGGATGCGGCTTGCCGTGAGTGACGTCAAGGGCGGTGACGCGCCTCTCTTTGGTGAAGGCTCCGGGATAGTCGGTGTCAAGGCGTGAGAGGAGTGAATTCTGCGCCGAGCCGGTGACCAGGATTCTGTCAATACCGAGTGCGCGCAGGGTGTCGAGCATCTCGCGGGCGCCGGTCATCGTCGGAATCTCTCCATATCCTATGAATATCTCGGCTTTGCGCCTGTATATGCGGCGCGCCTCCTCCTCGGGGAGGGTAGTGCCCCGTTCGCGTTGATACAGAAGATTGATAGTGGCGGGTCCGGTCATCCCCTCATAGAGAAAGAATTCATCCCTCTGAGCGGGTATCCCCAGCTCGTCCATCAGCTGTTTCCAAGCGAGAGTATGATATTTCATGGAGTCGTAGAGGACCCCGTCCATTTCTATAAGCGCACATCTCTTCTCCGTCAGCATGATCTTGCAAATTTAGCATTTATTTCCGATTGTCGTCATAAGAGAGTGTTCCTTTCTCCGGCTTTCTCCGGCTTTCTCAGGCGTTGATGTGGCGGAGTATGGAGATTGCGAGGAGTGTGCAGCCGACGGCCAGCACGATAATCAGCAGCATGAGTTGGCGGTATCGTCTCCATTGGCGGGTGTAGGTGACATATCCTAAGGCATATACCAAGATAGCGTACCAGATGCCAATGCCTGTCCATAGCAGATATGGCGACGGCGGATAGAAGATAAAGCATATCCAGATCAAAGCAATAGATATCAGGGCGAAAATCATTACGATGTTTTTGCCGGGTAAATCCAATTTGTCCATAAGTATTTTGATTAGAGTGAGAGGGAGGGGTCGGTGGCGGCTTCGGCGGCTTTCTGCAGAAATTCGGCGGCGAAATTTCTCATCATCCCCACAATGTTGACATTGTTCTGCTCCATGATGCTCTGTGATATCTCCAGCCCGCGGCGGGTGTCGAATGCCGTGCCTCCAAACCGCAGCTTCGGATCGTGGAAGAGCCCCTCGATGTTGATGGCGAAGGGGACATGGAGAGGATTTCTCAATACAGCGATATGGTAATACAGATTGCCGTTGAAGTTGTTGATCCCCATCATGCGTAGCCGGTAGGAGTCGAAGCTGAAGATGAAGGGATCAAGCTGCAGCAGATTGCCGTGGACATGGGCGTAGACATTCATGTCGGCGATGTGCAGGTCGTCGGCGTTGTGTATCATCATCATTTTAGTCACTCGGCGTATGAATCTGTTCTGATGCACGGTGAGCTCCTTTCCCTGAAGGTTGAGGTCTGCCCTCAGCGAAGGCACATTGATGACCATGTCGGGGAATATGAGTCCGGAGGCGTCGGCGTATACCGAAAGATTGCCGTCAAGGTTTTTCATCTCTGGCATCATGAGGAGCAGTGCGTGGAAATTTTTGAAGAAATTAACCACATTCACATCCGTGACGGCGGCCTTGGCGGCGAAAGCCATGCTGTCGAGGTTGGCGGTGTCATATCTCAGCGAGAGTGCGCCCTTGCCGAAATCGGAGGCGATCTTCAGACTGTCCACACTCGCGTTGCCTCCGGCGATACTTATGCCCCCGGCGAGGTCGTAGAGATGGAGGTTAGTGTAGACGGTCTCCTTGACGGAGGCTCTGATGCGCGCGTTGATGTTGCGGGGTATGATGACGGCCACGGAGTCGGAGGGAGCTGGCGCGTATGTGGCGCTTTTCTCCGGCATGCCGCCCTTCTTGTCGAAATATGCCTTGGCGAGCCTGTTGATGTTGACGGTGCCGAGGTGTGCGTCGAGGTCGATGTCGAGAGGTCGCGGCCCGGCGGTGTCGATGCAGAAATCGCGCAGCCCGGTCACGGTGGCGCGGAGGCGCAGCGGTGTCTTCTCCACCTCGGCGGCGAGGCTGTGGAGAGTGAGCCGGTCAGGGGTGAGAGTGATGGCGGCGTGCTCGATGCCGTTGCCGGTGAGATAGTCCTGACCGCCGAGCGCGATTCTCCGGCATCCGGCCTTTAGAGTATAGTCATAGCGGGCCATAATGTCGCGCAGGGTGTCCGGGAGGTTGAAGGTGATAAAATCCGGTGTATGCTTCAGCCCCTTTTTCGCGGGCTTGTATGCCGGCCGTGTCGTGGAAGGACGGTAGGGTATATTGCGGCGCTTGATGTCGAGGGAGGCGGAGAGTCCTCCGATAGCCACCTCATCTTTTCCGGCCCTGACGTCAGCGGAGGGGAGGGCGAGGATACCCTTGAGGCGCGGCTGTATGATGCCGTCGCGTGTCATCCTGTCAGCCGTGGCGGTATATTTCAGCGTCAAGCCGGGAGTGCGGGCGTCGAGCGTGGAGTCCCTGAGCGCGATATGTGTCTTATTGAGCCTGGCGGTGCCGTCAATCCTGATATCTCTGAGCGTCTCGTATGTTGGGCCGTCGAGACGGAAGGATATGGCGGTCCTGCAGTCGAGTTTGCCGGAGGCGGCGAGCGGAGGCAGAAGCTCTGCGAGGCTGCGGGCGGCCTCGTGTAGGTCGGCGCGACATGCTATGCCGATATTTACGAGAGGTGAGCTGTTGAGATCGCTTGCGGTGGCGTCGGCGGTGACAGTGGCTCCGTCGGCGGAGAGAGTGAAGGGGTATATGCGGAATATGGAGGCCGCGGGGTCGCGTCCGTTGAACAGGAAGGCACCGTTGACCGCCGAGTGATTGACACTGTAGAGGCTCCCCTCGGGGATACTCACATCCACCTCTATCGAGGGGAGATATTGGGAGGAGAAATGCCATGGTGCGGTAAGACGAGCCGAGGCGGAGATCTCAAGCGAGGAGTCTGTGCCGCTGAATCCGGTGAGATACTTCTCAGGGATCAATTTTTCGGGTATGTATCCGAGGAGTGTCATCAGATTTAGGGGAGCGAGCCGGTAGTGGAAGGAGTTGAGGGCAGGATTGTCCCCCATGCCGATCTGCATGGAGAGTGTGCCTCTGACATTGCCGAGATTGATGGCGTAGTCGGAGAGTGTAAGGGCAAATGGCCGGAAGGCGAGGCTTATGTCGCCGCTGAGCAGGAAGGGGAATCCTGAGAGGATGCGGAGATTGTCGGCTTCGGCGGTAATCTTCCCTCCGATGGTGAGGCGGTATCGGTCTACGGGCCGGTGAGCCGAGGCCTTGGAGCGCTCGGTGCGTGTGAGGGTGAAGTCGGAGAGGCGCAGCGAGGCGCTCGCGTCGGTGGCGGCGGAGTAATATGTGATGGCGCGGGCGTTGGTGACGGTGAGCGAATTGGCGGTGAAATAGGGGATGCTCTTGAATCCCTCGCTCATCTCCGGGATTATGTTGTAGTTGTTGATGGAGTCATTGTAAGCGGCGAGGTTGAGTTTGAGGCCGTCCACCTTAAGATTGTGTATCACGAATCTCTTGGAGAGGAAGTCGATGATATTTATCTCCCCCTCGAAAGCCTTGAGCGACAGCAGCGAGTCGGCATTGTCGGGAAGTTGGCGTCGGATGTCGGCGGGTATGGAGTCGAGAGTGCGTGATATTACGGTGAGCGAGTCGGTCTTGATGGCGAGTCTGGGGAAAGTGCTCCAGAGTGTATATCGGATGTCGGAGGCATGTATGTCGGCATTGAGTCGGTCGGAGGCCTCCTTGTTGATCAGGGAGGTGAGCCGCTGGGGAGTGAAATAGAAATTGATGAAGAGGAGTCCGGCGGTCAGCAGAAGGATGATGCCGGCGAGTGTGAGAAAGAGAGCCTTGAGGATGGTGCGGAGCAGAGAGCGCCGCGGATTTTTGCGCGGCGCTTTGCCGTAATCTTTGCGCGGCTCCTTCGGCGGCTCTTTCTGTGAAGGGTCTGCCGGGAGATTTCCGCCGGTGCCGGCGGAGAGATATGGTGTGTTTTTCGTAGACATAGGGCCTTGTGGATTCTGTCATTATAACATCCGTGCATGCCCCATGGTTTGTCCTCCACCCCGCCTGCTGCTATAAGCTTTCTGCACTACTTATCTACTCTTATGGGTGGCCCTACGGGACACCAGGTTTTATTATGGGGCTGGCTTCCAGGGGTGAAATGACCCTACGGGACATTTCACGCCCTAGCTAAATTGTTGTCACCCCTACGGGGTGCGCGCCGATAATAACCATTCCGGAT
>CAYSJG010000117.1:0-6137 GCA_964431295.1 uncultured Sangeribacter sp.
TCCGTCGTTGACAAAGCCAACTCCCTAATCCTAAAGTCCCTCAAATAGCCTCCCGGTTAAGTCGGAGGAGTATCACTAAACATCACCATCCCCCTAAAGACACTATTGCCTCAGCACCACCCGGTTCTGAGGCTTCTTTGTTTAGCAATCGTCCAAATCTCTTGGATAGAGAGACTAATGTTCATACAAAATTACTAATTCTCAATGAAGAAATTGCATTCGTCGATGTTTTTTTGTTTGAACCACCTATATTTTTTGACGAATCTATATATCTTGTTTAGCAACTCACTATCCATAGTCAGTTTATTATAGACTTTACCAATCCATTATCCAATATCCCAATCTCTATCCAAGAGATACCAATCATAAACCGACAACAAGCTATGTATAAACTATGTCTAAATGCGAGAGATGAGTTGCTCATCATTGACTTGGAGAAGATTGCATTTTTCCAGGCCAATGGGAATTATACTCATCTAAACTATATATTGGGCGAGACCCATCTTCTAACTATCGGTCTTTCAAAGGTGGAAGATTTGATTCGTATAACATGGCCTAAAGACAAACCATCTCCATTTGTCAGATTGGGGAGAAGTTTGATAATAAATCAGAACTACCTTTCTGAAATCAGTGTATTGAAACAAAAGATCACTCTGTCTGACCGTGGACAACATTCTTATTCTTTGTCTGTTCCAAAACCGCTTCTCAAAGAATATAAAGAGAAAATAAATGAAATGTACATTAAAAGAATAGCAAAAGAGTGATATGTCAAAAGAACTCATAATAGGGCGTTCGCCTTCATCTGCAATACTTGTTCCCCCCGATAAGGTCGGCGTGAGCGGCAACCATGTTAAAATCCTTGTGAAAGATAATGGAGACTGGGAGCTTGAAGACTTAAATAGCGGGAATGGCACTTTTGTTAGAGATCATAATGGCAATTTTCAGAGAGTTTACAAGAAACGCATTGAAGAAAAGACTATCATCCGATTAGGGAAAGAGGGACATGATAGTTTTGTATTTATGGCGCATAGAGTTTTGGCTTCAGATGCCTCCTATGCATATGAGTTTAATTGTCTCAAAAAATTACTGAGGCAGCAACTTGAAGAAGAGGAAGCTGTTGAAAGGAAGAACTCTCGAAACATGAATATCGTCAAAGCCGCAGCTCCGATTGCAATGGCTTTGTGTATTTTATTACAGTATATTGTCCCTGGATTACAAGATAACTCGACTCTTAATTTATGGATCTCACGGGCCGCTATGGGGGTTGCTCCGTTAGCTGTCGGAATCTTCTTTGGAATAGATAGGAATGCGGTTAAGGCATTAAAACAAAAAAGATTAAAAGTATTGACATGCCCAAAATGCGGTAGACCTATATCTGAATACGATATTCAAAATATGCAGTGTTCCCATTGCAAAGCTAAATAACGAATATGAAAAGAATTATTCTGACCTTTCTGATCACAGCAATTGCTGTGCTAGGAATTAATGCAAGAACATTTGTGCTTGCTACTGGCGTATCAAATTATGGAGACGATGAAGTAAATCTCTCTCAGACGACCAAAGATGCTAAACGATTTAAGGAGCTTATGTCAACTCAGACTAAAGACATAACTCTTCTTACAAGTAAAAATGTCACTCGTGCTAATGTGCTTGAAAAACTCCGAGCGATCTGCAATCGTGCGCAGAAAGGAGATCGAGTTATTTTCTTTTATAGTGGACATGGAATGCCAGAAGCTATCTGCGGATATGATGTCCCTATCACATATGACGACATTATCGCCATATTATCTACATCATCCGCAACACAAAAGCTTTGTTTTATTGATGCTTGTCATGCAGGGACAATGGCAAAAGATAAATCTAATGATACCTGGATGAAAAGTGCGCCCAAGAATCCTGGGCAGGCATTCTTCGTTTCATGTCGCGCTAATGAATATTCAGCTGAAAGTCCGATTTTAGGCGCCGGTTATTTCACACAAGCATTATTAAAAGGGCTACGTGGTAAATCTGATAAAAATGCAGATAAAAAGATCACTATAATGGAACTGTTCAAATACATCCATGGAGATGTATCCAAAAGGAGTCAAGGCAAGCAACATCCTCAATTAATTGCTCCCAAAGAGTTGTACGATGAGGTCATTGCTGAATGGTAAAAATACCATTGCATATTCCCCTTTTTAATGATTCGTCCAAGAATCCTTAGGGTTCAAACGATAGACAAGAATTTGTTTGCAGAATAGCATATCGCATCCTTAATTTTGCAACACAATCTTAAATAGTAAAAAAATGGATACAACTACAATTAATTCTCAAAATGAAAATAACGGCAAAAAAAAGAATATTGCCGGAACCGCAGCTACAGTGGCAGCTGGCGCAGCAGCTGGCATAGCTGGAACTGCTTTCGCCCAGAGTCTCGGAGAAGATGTCGTAGAAGAACCTGCGGAGGTCAGTGATGAAAATCAGGAGGACGTTCAGAATGTACAGGAGGTTCAAGAAACACAAGAGGTTAATACCCATGCGCCTCAATCTACTCAAGCATCTGGGACGCAAGGAAGCGCGACATCTACAACCTCTCAGACGGAAACGCCTCAGCCTATTTCATCAGAAACAGGCTCTAATGACACTGGAACAGAATCGCCTCAAGAAGTTCTAAATCCTGAAAATGCGTCCACTCCTGCTTCGGAAGAACCTATTAATCCGGAAGAGATAGCTGAGGCTATTATCTCTGAAGAACAAATAGATCCTAATGATATCGATATGGCAGAAGTGGTTAATTTCGATGAAATTGGCACAGTCTACACCGTCGATGGTGAAAGCTACACAGCAGCCACATTTCATGATGCAGCAGGGAATCAGCTGATCATGGTCGATGTTGACGGAGACAATACATTTGATGTAGTAACTGACATGGACGGGAATGTCCTTGCCAATGCAAACAACATGACTGTTGACGATGCTGAGATAGGAATCGCTGATGAAAACACTTATCTTGCATCGAATGAGCTGGACAGCACTGGTGATGTGAGCGATGACTCGATTGCAGACGATTTATTAGCTTGAATTATGGCAGATCCAAACATACTGGCATTCAACTGTCTGAATCCTGAGTGTGGCAAACTAATAAAATTGCGTCGTCCTGCAAAATCGGGAATTTATCCAGTTACCTGCCCTCACTGTAAAGTTCAAAAGAAACTTAACATCAAAGGTCTTGACGCATTTAAGGAAGCATCAGAAGCATCGGGCACAGCTAAGTCGGAGGAGTCGGTGTTAGATAATTCTTCCAAATCGGTTATAACGCTGCATGATGACTTCCTTGTAGGTGAAACATACCGATTTATGTGTCCTCACTGTGGGAAGCAGGAAATAGGTCTTACCTCTAATAAAGCAGGCATAAAGGAATTTCTCTGTCCATTATGTAAAGGAAAGATAACAGTCAATGTTCGTCTAAAGACTCAAGTTCTTAGCTTTGAAGATGAGACTAGACAACTGATTAAAGGCAAATTGGTTTTGCTTCGCAAAGGATGGCTTAACAAAGACTATCCACTCGGCTTGGGTAAACATGTGATTGGTCGATATGACGAATCAGAAATGTCTGATATATCCATCAAGAATGACAATGCAATGTCACGTCGATCCATTCGTATCGATGTAGACCAGACAGAGAAGGGGTTCGCATTTAAATTGACTGTGTTGAAAGCCACAAATCCCGTGCTACATAATAATTCACCATTAGCTAATGGAGAATCCGTATCATTGAATTTCGGTGATACCATAATGCTCGGGAAAACTAAATTTCGTTTTGACAAAGACTTGTAATGGAACTGCATGTAAGACAGCCATATTCATTCACACAAATAGGACAGCGAGGAAATCAGGAGGATGCAAGGTTCCCTGATTCAAATGCACCTACAGATTGCAAAGCTGCTTTTGTGATCTGTGACGGTGTGGGAGGTGAGGCAAAGGGAGAGATAGCCAGTAGGACTGTGGCCGACACAATCGGCAAGGAAGTACAGCATTATGACCTCAGCAAACCTTTCACGTCAAAACAGTTTACTGCTATCCTCGAGAAGGTGTATTCAGCGTTACAGAAAATTTCTAATCGCTCAAATGTTGGGATGGCAACAACAATGACGTTTGTATGTTTTCATTCCAAAGGAATTTTTACTGCTTATATTGGAGATAGTCGTATATATCATATACGTCCCAAAGTAGGGATTTTATATCAAAGCGAAGATCACTCATTAGTAAATGCCCTTGTCCATTCTGGCAATCTTACTCCAGAAGAGGCCATTAATCATCCTCAAAGCAATATAATTACCAGATGCCTAACTCCATTGAATAATAATAAAAGGATGGAAACTGCTACCACATACCAAATATCAGATGTGGAAGTTGGCGATTATATTTTTATGTGTACCGATGGAGTGTTACATAAAATTGATGATTCTGAACTGGTTCGGATTCTAGAAACAGGAGTAAGCGACAAGAAAAAGATGTCTCATATAGCCGAATTATGTTCTGACAGTTCGGATAACAATACTGCCTATTTAATATGCATAGATGAGGTGGTGTATGATATGGATGAGGTTGAGCCAGAGAAAGGACAAATCAGTGGCAATTCCTCTACAACCCCTTTAAGGATTAAGAATGCGACTATAATCGAAACGGAAGTAAAAAAACGAAAATCTATCAGCACCCAAATCTCAGATTTTTTTAATAAACTATTCTAGCTATGTCAGGAATCAGTATACCATTACATAATGGCACCATATTGAGCAGTGGAAATAACAAGTATCGCATAGTCAGCATGCTTGGGCAAGGAGGGTTTGGCATAACTTATCTCGCAGTCGCTGAAATTCAATATGGCAATGTTACTACAGAAGCAAAATTTGCGATAAAGGAACATTATCCTTCTGTATTTTGTAAAAGAGTTAAGGAAGATGTTATTCCGGAAAGCGATAAGGTGCAGGAATATTCTAGAAGTAAAGACGACTTTATTGCAGAGGCCAAAAAGTTACACTCTTTAGGAACAGAGAATGAGAATATTGTAAAAGTAAATGAGGTTTTTGAAGCTAATGGTACTGCTTACTATATCATGCAGTATATTAATGGCAATTCACTTTCAGAGTACATAAACAAAAAGAAAAGAATTGCTTATGAGGAAGCAATAAAATTGCTTATTCCGATTTTTGACGCAGTACAGTTCTTGCATAAATCAAGAATCAATCATCTTGATATAAAGCCAGATAATATCATGCTTCATCAGGGGATCAACGGTCTTACGCCCGTCCTAATCGATTTTGGTCAGAGTGTCCATTTTAAAAAAAATGGTGATAAAACATCGCCAAAGGGCATCATGGGAGTAAGTGAAGGGTATTCCCCTCTTGAACAATATGCAGGAATCACGGAATTCAGCCCTGCGACAGATATATATGCACTTGCAGCAACACTACTCTTTACGTTAACAGGGGAAACTCCAGATAGTGCCTCTAAAATCAAGTTGTCTGCTGTTCGTAGCGAACTTGCAAAAATAGTGCCTCAGGATTATTTAGAGGGGATATGCAAAGCCTTGAACAAGTCTGACGATGACAGGACTTCCTCAATTGCCGCTTTCAAATCCGATTTGGGATTAAGAGACTCCAATATCGGGAAAGAGACGGAAGTAATAGGGATTGGAATAGTTGATCCATGGTACAAAAAGTATTTAAAATACATAGTCTCGGTTCTTTTAATAGCCGTTATTGTGTCCTGTTGCATCTACTTGCCTAAATCATGCAATAAAGATGATGGTGGCACAAAACCGGAACCTCAACCAGTCGTTTCTGATAGTCTACCCAAGGATTCGGTCACAGCATCGCAGATTCAAAATTCAAATTCGGCTAAGAATGAGGAATTGGATAAACCTGGTCATGAACAGACCAATGTCATTAACCCCACAAATTCAAGCCGGAAACCAGATAAAAGTCCAAGTGGTGAGTCTTCCCCTACACCTATAAAACTAGAGAAAAAGCCTGATTTTAACCCCGAACTCAGTAGAACGGGCACTCTTTCGTTGGGTTATGGAACATGGACAGGTGGTATTAAAAATGGGAAGATGGACGGTAAAGGAGCGATAGTCTTTACTTCGTCACATCGTA
>CAYSJG010000117.1:6147-6612 GCA_964431295.1 uncultured Sangeribacter sp.
CTTCACATGTGGCCAATCCCGGCGAACGCTTGGAGGCAACATTTGCGAACGGACAAATCGAACGAGGGAAACTCTATGACAGTGAAGGCAATTTTTTGAAATCAATATTCTGATGAAAATGAGATATATCATTACTTTGTTCGCATTGTTAAATATTGTCGGTTTATTACATGCTGAAGAGTGTTTGGACAGTCTGTTCACCAGGCTTGATTTGAACTCTCGCATTGAAAAAACTGACTGTGACACATTGATTGACTGCAAAGGTTATACAGTGCGAGTTGTAAAAACGAACGGGAAACTGAAATCATTGGGATTGAATCTGTTTACAGAAGACATAAAAAACTCATCAGACAAAGAGACGCTTAGCTATATTGAGTCTGCTCTTTTGGCACAGACCCAAGGTCTCGTAAAAGAACCTTACAACAAGCTAATCCTAAAATCAGGTATACTTACCGATTTTAAGAA
>CAYSJG010000118.1:0-6596 GCA_964431295.1 uncultured Sangeribacter sp.
TCTTGATCATTTTTTTTGTAAAAAAATTGCTATATCAAAAAATAAATATTAATATTGCGTATCTTTAATCACAAATCTAACAAAATCATGAGAAAACTTATTCAGATGATTCTTGCAATCTTATGGGTAAGCGTATGCTTATCCGGTTGTTCTGCAGAAGAACCCAGTCAAGAAAAGCAGGCAAACAATCCCAGTGCATCTTCCTCATTAATTCGAGCGCTTGAAAATGCGGATCGCTTCTTTTCATACATGGAGGGGACAACTAAATCATCTCGTAGAGTCGAATCTATCAAGGTTGTCACAGACAATCAAGTAACAAAAAACTCAAATTCCGATACACTACTGTATCTGGTAAACTACCAAGATAACGCAGGTTTTGCCCTTCTAGGTGCAGATGAGCGTATGAGTGATATATATGCAATATCACCTGAGGGTCATTTAGAGTATTCCGATACAATCGGTTTTACTCCTTTAAAGGTATTCATAGATAATGCTGAGTCTCATGCTAAGGCTGCTCTGTTGAGCGATTCTCCAATATCATCGAACATCAAAGTTAGCATTGTTGCCAAATATAAAATTGATCCATTAATTACATCGGACAATCGCCTTTGGGATCAACAATCTCCATATAATACATACTGTAAGACCCCGCTTGGGAAGCAAAGCTACCCTGGATGTTTAGCAGTTGCTTTAGGTGAGTATCTTGCTTTTCATCAGTGGCCATCATCCTATAATGGCTTTATATTTAGCTGGAGATTAATTAATGGAAACATTAGAGTAGATGCAGTGGCTAAATTTTTTAGACGTTTAGGGGATGCGGATTTACTTAATGTGGCGTACTCTTTGAATAGTGGAGATGCAGACTCTAACCGAATTCGTCCTTCGCTAGAACAGCTTGGATACAATATCGATGACGCATATTTCGATATTCCATTGACAAACAATTATCAAAAGTTTAAATCTGCGATGAACTCCAATAACACTCATATTCCAGTTTTAATGACTGGATTCACTTATGACAATAATTTCAATCGATTGGGACATGCATGGATTGTAGATGGCCTTGTAGAGCGTGTGATTCGTAGGGTGAACACCATTACTCACATGGTAACAGAGCTTCCTACTGCACCACTATTACACATTATTTGGGGATGGAAAGGAAGATACAATGGCTATTATGCAATTTATCAAACTGAAGGGAGCATCGGCAATGACAGAATAGATAGAGAGGACTATGAAAATAAGAATGATTCAATTCTTCCCGGTGGCTATCATTTCAACATGAATCTTCGATTCTATGGAGGGATGCTTCCCAATAAATAATCACTATAAATCAAATTATGATGAAAAAATTTTTAGTAATCTTATATTTAATCTGCGGATTGACGATACTATCCGCTTGCTCGAATGCAGCTGATGATGAGCCGGCAGACGGCAACAAGGATAAGCAGACAAAAACGGAGCTCACAGTCAAGGTTCAACAGCAGGCATTGCAGGATGAATTTCTCGGCGACGCCAATAATGGTGTGCCTCTTTCAATAGCAGCGCAGGGTGAATATGGGCTATTTAATCGTGACGTACTTGCCGGAGCACTGGCGCAATATTCGCCTTCCGTCAACGGGGATAATCCCACGCATCGAATCGTCCTTCATTTTCCACCGGTTTGCGTATTTCAAGCTTTAGGATGTGAGCCGTTTGCTCCTTTCCTCGGACTAAACTTTACAGAAGACAATCATAATGAAGTCCCCTATCCGCTCGTGGCGGAGGGAGGAGAGATTGTCTGCCCTGTCATTCCGTTGGTCAACGGACTGCTATCTATGGAGAGCTATACCTTGACTGACATATATGTACAGACAGATGGGAAAACAGTATATCATGAAAGTCTGGATGATTTCAAATTTCCGGACGAAGCACTCGGCTTTATAAGGCTGGTAAAAGATTACGGCTCTTATAAATTTATATGCATCGCTCCGAACAAGTCTGACAAACCACGCATATTCTGGTTGAAATTCACAGACTCAAATTGTGAAGAAGTTTACGAAACACATACCAACAATGTCTATTTCCAAATAGAACAGAAGGCAGCGACCAAATAAGGGTCTATTCCCTAAAAAAATGTATACGCCGGGGTCGCAGATGTGCCTTAGATTTGGTCTTGCAGACTCAGGAGCATAGCGGGGCTATGTGACTGAGTCAAAAGGCCGAAGATGAGGTGCAACAGCGACCCCGGCGTATACATTTTTTAGGGAACAGGCTCTTAGACCCCAAGTTACATAGGGCGTCTACACACTGCTATACTTCAAGGTTCTTGAAATATTTTAATAAAATTTCGTTTATCATACGTGATTATGTACATTCTCTTGTCAGCGTCCTGAAGTCTAAACGACGATTCTAAGACATTCCTTACAATCTATCTTTCTGCAATATGAAGATAATCAAAATTGACAATATCGAGGAGAAGCCGGTCCGAATATATGGTTCTCTGCCGGACCGGGTGCTCCGCGCTGCAGACGCCAACGGTATCTTTATCGCTGAGAGTCCGAAAGTGATCCGCGTAGCCCTCGAGCATGGTTATCGTCCTCTCTCCATGCTGTGTGAGGAGAAGCATATCCACGGCGACGCGGCATCCCTGCTGCAGCTATGTCCGGAGGATATGCCCGTATATACCGGGGAACGCGCCACTCTGGCCTCTCTCACCGGCTACACGCTTACACGCGGAGTGCTCTGCGCCATGCACCGACCTGAGGAGATCCCCCTCCACACACTTATCAAGGATGCGCAGAGAGTATGCGTGCTCGACGGTGTCTGCGACACCACCAACATCGGCGCCATCTTCCGCAGCGCCGCAGCGCTCGGCATAGACGCGGTACTGCTGACACGCGGCAGCTGCGACCCGCTCAACCGCCGCTCGGTGCGCGTGTCGATGGGCACAGTATTCTCAGTGCCCTGGGGATGGATCGACGACCCGGTGGCCGAGCTGCGAAGTGAAGGATTCCGCACCGCGGCCATGGCATTGCGCAAGGAAAGCATCGCGCTCGACGATCCGGCACTGGCCGCCGAGGAACGGCTGGCCATAATCATGGGCACTGAAGGAGACGGCCTCTCCGACCGGGTCATTGACGGTGCGGATATGGTCATAAAGATACCAATGGCCAACGGAGTGGACTCACTCAATGTCGGTGCAGCCGCCGCCATCGCATTCTGGCAGCTGCGCCCGGCCACCTCGTAAAATATCAATACCCGCTGTCATATCACTCAACCTTTTGCAACTGAAATCTGTTGACATTTACGAGAACAGGATTGTTTGCGCACAATCCTAAAGAATACTCTAAGCAATCAACTCCCAAAATCAAACTATTATGAAATACAGATGTGAAGTTTGCGACTGGATCTACGATCCGGCAATAGGCGACCCCGACGGAGGCATCGCCCCGGGAACACCGTTTGAAGATATCCCCGAGAGCTGGGTATGCCCTGTATGCGGTGTAGGCAAAGAAGATTTCGTGCAGGAGCCCGACCTCTGACATAAGAACGTGTTTGAGCTATACGCTCCGACCCTAAACCATCCCCTTCTGAAATTCAATGGCAGCTGCGGATAATCTGCGGCTGCCGATGTTTTACTTATGTTTTAGCGCACAAGCGTATAATTCTCAGAAATAATTTTTAACTTTGCAATATATAGCGCCCCTTACTGATAATGAGAATCATTATCACAAACATCCGGCGAACAGTGGGCATACGTAGGATCTTTATAGTCCCCGTTCTTTAATAATTCAGGGTCTATCAGTCTTTATGAATTTTGGTCAGCCGGAAGATGCTATTAGGAAGTTTCCTATTTATTGAATGAGAAAACAAATCGCTCAATATCTTTCTTACAACCCTCGGAACAAATTGATTTTTGCTCCGAGACTCGACCAACATTTACAATCTGTTGATGTTGGCTTGGAGTTGTCAAAAGCTATTGAATCCGATTTAAACTCTAAGCATCTTCCTATGATTGCCGAAGATTATTTGAACAATATTCTTCTCCAATCTATCAAAGAAGATAAAATCATTGGCGACTACATTGCCATCGAGAACTGGGGAATATTATTTGAACCCGCGCTCAAACTCAACCTTGTTTCGATTTTTGATTCTCACTCAAAATCAAACGTGTTGATTTTAGTGAATTGCGGACAAGCCGACTACGAGAATTTCCATCTTGTCAGCAAGCATTTCAATACAATATTCCCTATTGGTAATCTTCACCCATATATACTTTTGTAAATTATCAGTCCATGAAATACAGTGAGCTACTACATTTTGAACCGATTACGGAGGTCGTAAAATTCGACCGACTGAATGATGTGTCTTACCAGGAGGCACTGGTAAGAACCTTCGTTTTCTCAAAGGAATACGAAGAATCCATCATTCCTTTTATCTGTTCAAATCTCGATTATACAACCACATCAGACACATTTGGCCTACAGATTGTCGGTAACTACGGTACCGGTAAATCGCACCTTATGTCGCTTTTTACACTCATTGCCGAGAATCCGGATTACCTTTCTCTCGTCAGCAATGACAAAGCACGTGAAAATATTGCCAAGATTGCCGGCAAATACAATGTCCTTCGTTTCGAGCTTGGCAACAGTCAGGAGCTTTGGTCTATTGTATGTTACCAAATCGACAAGTATCTGCGTTCTGTCGGTATTGATTATTCAATCACCGACGCTTGCCCGCTTGAACCTTATGCAGTCCAACTTTCGCGTATGATGGCTCACTACGAGGCTAAGTTCCCCGATAAGGGCTTCCTTCTCGTAATAGATGAAATGCTTTCCTACCTCAAAGGTAGAAGCGCATCCGACAAGCTGAACCGCGACCTTGCAGTTCTCCAAGCGCTCGGACAGGTTTCAGACCACTCTAAGTTCCGTATCGTCTTCGGTGTTCAGGAGGTTATTTATAACTCTCCGGAATTTCAGTTTGCCGGAGACATGCTTAATAAGGTTAACGACCGTTACAAGCAAATCACAATTACCAAGCAAGAGGTTAAGTTCGTTACTGAACAACGCTTACTCCGCAAGACTGACGAGCAGAAAGCATGGATAAGAAACCATCTATCGCAGTTCACCCAATTCTTCAATGATTTGCACGCAAACCTTGAAGAGTATGTCGAGCTATTCCCCGTCCACCCTGCTTTCTTCGACAACTTTCAGTTAGTACAAGTCAAAAACGGACAACGCGAAATTCTCAAAACGCTTTCGTCTAAATTCGAAAATCTGAAAAGCGAAGATGTCCCGGACACTTCCCCAGGCCTCATTTCTTACGATCGCTATTGGATTGACCTCACAGCTCCCAAGATGCAAACCGATCTGGACGTGCATCGCATCAACGAGATTATGGCTATCATAACTCAAAAGATCGATGATAACTTCGTAGGTATTCAAGCAAAGAAGAACCTACTTGCACATCGCATTGCCAACGCTTGCGCTGTCAAAATTCTTCAATCTTCGCTTAGTGCTACTAATGGAGTTACAGCTGAAACTCTCGTTGATGACTTATGCTGGCTCGATGCCACCTGCTTCGACCGCGAAATTCTTCAAGATGTCATAGACAATACCGCAAACAAGATTGTTTCCGCTACCGTCGGTCAATACTTCGAGAAAAACGAATTTAATCAGGAGTATCACCTTCGCATTGTCGGCGGTATCAACTATGAGCAGAAGATAAAAGATTATGCCACTCAGATGACTCCGGAGATTAAAGACCAATTCTTCTTCAAATTCCTTGTGGAGTTTCTTCCGATTGATACAGACCAGTACCGGCTTGGGTTCCCGATTTGGGCGCATCGTATTGACTGGATTTCGCACAAAACGATGATTGACGGCTACATCTTCATGGGCAATCCCAACGAGCGAAGTACCACCCATCCTCAGCAGCACTTCTATATTTACTTCATGCCTATCTTTACCGACTCGGCAAAGAAACGAGGCAATGAAGAAGACAGCGTGTATTTTGTCTTTGACAATATCAGTCAAGAGATGAAAGACTATATTGCTCTCTATGCCGCTGCAGAATCCTTGAAGGCCTCAGTCGACAGCTCACAGAAACGTTTCTACGAGACCTTCAGCAATCAGTATACCAACAAGCTCAAACAATTGTTCAATACTGAGTTCAAAGAGAACATGGAGGTTTATTATCGCGACGAGAAGCAGACTCTCTCACCCGAGCTTCTAAATGGTCCTTCAAAAGAAATGGTTGTCAGCAAAATCACATCGTTCTTGCTCGAAGACCATTTCAACACAGCCCGTCCCAATTATCCGAAGTTCACAGCACTGCGTCAGCCTCTCACCTTCGGTCCTCAAGGCAACTTCGACACCCACATCAAACAGGCAAAGCAGAAAATCGCAAATCCCAATCAGTCCATATCTAATGGCGAGGCTATTCTTCACGGGTTGGGATTACTCCATGAGGGCCGACTTTCCATCGACCACTCAATCTACGCCAAGACAATTAAAGACTTGTTGGAGCAGAAAGGCCCCAACCAGGTTATCAACAGAGATGAAATCATCGAATGTTTTTGGGATGCAACTCATTCCTACCGTTCCAAGGACTAC
>CAYSJG010000119.1:0-6540 GCA_964431295.1 uncultured Sangeribacter sp.
CAGAAAATAAGTCCCGGCCGCAACAATAAGCGCGCACACATCAGGGGAAAGCCCTTTGTGTGCGCGCTCATTATATTTATAGAGAGATTAATACAGAGATTATTACAGTCGCCGTGCGACCGTCAGAACTCTATATTACGTAAAAGATAGGGACTATACGAGAGTGACCACTATTTCCTCATCGTTGGGGGCGATAAGGATCTTACCCTCACGGCCAAGCCAGCCGAGGGCGGCCATAATTTCATCCTTTTTCAGTTTGGTGGCTTTTTTGATGCCTTTCAGACCAAGCATACGCGTGTCTGCGCTCTCCAGGGCCTTGTATACATCACCTGCCCAAGTGCCGATAGATTCGATGTTCATAGTTTTTGACTTTTTATTCACCTTAAGATATTGGACTTGATAATGAGAGTATAGCATTATCAGTCAGACGTTTTTGACAGCTGAAGCATTTCCGTCAGCGTCGTCAGGCGACATTAAGGAAAAGACTTCGTTTATAAAAGAACATTAAAAGTGGCTGATTTGTTGTATATTTGCATAAAAATATGGCAAAAAAATCAAAAAACATATCATCTGACACCTGCAGAGAGGAGATTTCACCACTTACGGGCAAAGTAGTGCGCAATACCGGCGCCACCTACATCGTGCGCACAGATTCCGGCCGGCTGCTCCCCTGCCGCGTAAAGGGAAATTTCCGCATCAAAGGGATACGTACCACCAATCCCGTGGCCGTCGGAGACAATGTCGGGATCACGATGCGCGAAGGGGATACACACTTCATCACCACCATATTGCCTCGCCGGAATTACATCATCCGCCGGGCTTCCAACCTCTCCAAAGAGAGCCATATACTCGCTGCCAACGTGGACCGCGCCATATTGGTGGCCACCATCGCCGACCCTCCCACGCCACTGAATTTCATAGACCGCTTTCTCGCCACAGCCGAAGCATACAGTATCCCGGGGACACTGGTCATCAACAAGTCCGATCTCTGGGACGATGAAGACAGAGAACTGGCTGAATCCATAAAATACCTGTATGACAGCTTAGGATACCCGACTATTCTCGTATCAGCTAAGACCGGCGAGGGTATCGACACCCTGAGAGAGATCACTTCCCACGGCATCTCGCTGCTCGGAGGCAACTCCGGAGTGGGGAAATCATCGCTTATCAACACACTTGCGCCCGGAACCAACCTTCGCACCGGAGCCATCTCCGACGCACACCACACCGGCATGCATACAACCACATTCTCGGAGATGGTCACACTACCCGGTGGAGGCGAAATCATCGACATTCCCGGAGTGAAAGGATTCGGAGTGATTGACTTCGCACCGGAAGAGGTGTCTCATTTCTTTCCCGAGATATTCAGAATTGCCGAAGGGTGCAGATACAGCGACTGCAAGCATATCGGAGAGCCCGGATGCGCAGTAAAGCAGGCCCTCGAAGAGCACCGGATTGCCGAAAGCCGCTATGCCTCATACCTATCCATACTCGAAGAAGCGTCAGAAAACCGCGAAGAAGAAAAATACAGAAAACCCTTCTGACCACCCCCACTATAAGTCATAAGTCATAAGTCATAAGTACCAAGTCATAAGTCATAAGCGATCCGCTCTAAGCGATCCGCTATTTTTTGCCACTGTTCCGGAAGCTCGCTTCCGAGATCCAAGACTATAGATCCAATATCAGAGATCAGAGACAAGAGATCCGAGCCCCTCATCTCAGCTTTCGGCCAAAATATGCTCAAGGTCAATAGCGGCAATCTTCACCGTCAATTCGCCGTTGCGGGCCACCGAGATATTCCCCGTCTCCTCACTGACTATCACGCATATCGCGTCGGTCACCTGACTCATGCCGAGAGCCGCACGGTGGCGCAAGCCCAAAGATTTCGGAATATTCATGTCATGGCTCACCGGCAGGATACAGCCTACTGACTTGATGCGGCCGTCGTCTATTATCATGGCACCGTCATGGAGCGGTGAATTTTTGAAGAATATATTCTCTATCAGCCGCATATTGATGTCGGCGTCTATGATGTCACCCGTCTTCTCATAGTCATCCAGCGGCATCTTGCGACGCCAGATTATCAGAGCGCCGGTCTTGGACTTCGACATACTCATACAGGCATATACCACAGCCATCACCTGCTCATGGACCATACCCTCCTCATTCTGGGAGCCATGCCGGAAAAACTTCCGCAGACCTTTCAGGCGCTGCGACCCGAGATCTATCAGAAAACGCTTTATCTGCTCCTGAAATATAATGACGAGAATGATCACTCCGATGCTCATGAATTTGTCGAGTATCGTACCGGTCAGGCGCATATTGAGTACCTCGGAGGCCACCACCCACAGCAGTATGAAGAAGAGCACTCCGAAGAAAAGACTCAGCGTGCCGGAACGTTTCATCAGCCGGTAGACATAAAACAGCAACGCCGCCACCAGCAATATATCGATCACATCCTTAATACCGAAGCTTAGCATAGTCAGGCCTTTTGCAACATGGTGAATACATCGACTGTCTGGCGTGCCGCCGCCACATCATGCACGCGGAGTATATCCGCACCGCGCTCCAGCGCCGCCATATTGAGCGCTATCGTGCCGGGGAGAGCCTCGGAGGGGGAGATACCCAGCGGACGCCATATCATGCTCTTGCGCGACAGACCCGCCAGCACCGGCATACCCATGCGCTTGAACTCAGCAAGATCAGCCAGCATACGGTAATTCTGCTCCACTGTCTTGGCAAATCCGAAGCCCGGGTCGACAATTATGTCCGCCACTCCCATATCTCTCAGTCTGTCAGCCTTAAAGGCAAGATCGCTGATCACATCGGCTGTAACATCCGAATAATCCGTAAGCGACTGCATATCTGCCGGGGTGCCGCGCATGTGCATAAGAATATACGGCACCTGCAGCGCCGCCACCGTGGCAAACATTTCCGGATCCATGTCGCCGCCGGAGACATCGTTGATTATATGAGCTCCATATTCCTCCACGGCCCTTCGCGCCACTCCGCTTCTGAAAGTATCGATCGACAATATCGGACCTGACGGGGAGAAAGCCGAAGGGCCGAAGTCCGCCACTACGGCGCGCACGCTCTTGAGCGCGCTTTCGAGACGGCGCCATTCCTCCTCCTCGCTCACCTCCGGAGCGCCGGGACGTGTGGAGTACGCGCCAAGGTCCAGTATGTCGGCGCCGGCGGCAAGCGCCTCTCTGATACATCCCCGCAGGGACGGCTCTGTGGCATTACGGCTCCCCGCGTAAAAGGAGTCAGGAGTAGAGTTGATTATCGCCATGACAAGCGGCCGGTCCCATTGGAGAAGCCGCCCCCCCACACGCATACTCATCCGGCACGGAGAGTCAGCACCCTCCGCCACCCGACCTGCCGCCGTATCACCGGATACTTTCGATGTAGCTTTCATGATTGCTAAATTACTTAAAAATAATTAAACCATGACCATCATCACACATTTTTTTGTGCTTTCACGTTGCTCTATTGAGACTTTTATTTATATTTGCGATTAATTCATCTATTCCGATAATAACCAATCTAAATATCCAGTATGAATCGTTTTCTCCAACGGCTTATTCTTCCGGCAGCCGCACTCGTAGTACTGCCGGCCTACATTAACGCCGCGACTCCGGTGGCTCCCAACGTACCGGTAGGGAGTTTCCACTGCTTCCGCGGCATGCCGCAGTCTGAAATCAACTATATCGAGCAGCCGGAAGGGGCGACAATCCGCAAGATCGACCGTCTCGGCAATTCCAAATGGGACAATACCGATGGCCACGACCTGCGCAGCGTACCTACGGAGGGAGACTACAAAGTGCTTGTAATTGTGGTCAACTTCAAGGATATGAAGTTTTCACAGGATAAGAACGATCCCCGCGGTCTTGTATCCAGAATGCTCAACGATGAGAACTTCACATTCCAGAACGCCACCGGCTCCGCCAATCAGTTTTATCGCGCGGCCAGCGGCGGACAGTTCAATCCCATATTCAACGTCTACGGACCTGTAGAGCTCGCCAAAGAGTCCAAAGAATATGTCAGCCCGATAGTCACCCCTGAGGCTAACCCGGATATGTATTATACTGACGCCAACGGCAAGCAACAGCAGAAATACCCCGCATCGCTGATGATCGAGGAGGCCATCAGAGCCGTTGACGACCAGGTCAATTTCGCCGACTATGACTCCAACGGCGACGGACTCGTGGACTTTGTATACGTATTCTATGCCGGCAAAGGCGCCACTACCGGAGGCAACCGCGACACCACCGTCTGGCCTCACGCATTCACCCTCACAGCCGGCCTCGGCGCGCCCATAGAGCTTGACGGAGTCACCATCGACAGATATGCCTGCTCCTCCGAGCTCGGCACGGACAACAAACTCAGCGGCATCGGCACATTCTGCCATGAATTCGGACACGTCCTCGGACTCCCCGACCTCTACGACACTGCCAACAACGGGAGCACTACCGCCAACTTCACCCCCGGCACATTCTCATACATGGACGCCGGCAACTACAACAACAGCGAGCACACCCCTCCCTACGCATCGGCCTACGAGCAGTATTCACTCGAATGGATGCTCCCCACCACTGTCACCGGAGGCGGCACATTCACGCTTCTACCCGTCGGAGCCAGAAAATTCGCGTATAAGTTCAACACCTCCAATCCGCAGGAATATTTCCTCATGGAGGCGCGCGACAAATACAACTACGACTACTATCTCGAATGCCACGGACTCGCCGTATGGCATATAGACTTCGACGCCGACATCTGGGACAAGAATATCCCCAACAACAATGACTCTCACCACCGCATCGACCTTATAGAGGCCGACAACGACCGTCAGGCCACATCGCGCCACGGAGACCTCTTCCCGGGCTCCGCCGCCGTGTGTGAATACACCGACAATGTCACACCCACATTCACCGACTGGAATCACCGCTCCACCGGCTACAACATCACTGAGATCAACCGCAATTTCGACGGCTCCGTGACTTTCCTATGCACTGCCGCCGCCGGCAACGAGATGGAAGGCTCCGTCATACCGGCACCCGCTGTAGATATCGTGGCCACCACCGACAATTCCATCAACGCACTCCTCCACGCTGTCGACGGAGCCAAGACATATTATGTCTCCGTCTTCCCCTCCGACAAATTTGACCGCGCATATCTCACGGAATATCTCCCCGGATGGTATTACCGTCAGGTCACGCCGGATGAGGACGGCCTGATCAACATATCCGTCGAAGGACTTGACACAGGCAGAGAATACGGCATAATGGCATACGCCGCCAACGATGTCAACGCCTCAAGAAGTGTCGCTCCCGCCTACGCCCGCACTGTAGCATCCGACTTCGCTACTGCCGTCACTGACCTGCAGGTACGCGCCGACGCTTCAGAAGAGGGAGCCGCGCTGCTGAGCTGGACCACTGTACCGGAGGCTGACTCATACGATCTATTCATCGGTACAAGAGCCGCTTCCGCTTCATCCGCCGAAGGACTCGAGGCTGTACACGTAGACTTCGCCGACAGACTTCCTGAGGGATGGTCCGGCACCGGCAAGATTGACAACCGCGAACGCTACTCCGGAGAAGCCGCACCCTCATATCAGCTCGGCACCAACGGCACTGAACACCGTGAGCTCGGCGGCAGCGGAGCATATCTCCTCTCCCCCGACTTCGGCAAGCTTATCAGCCGTATCACATTCTGGGCTCGCAAGCATTATACCGACGAACTCTCACACTTCGAGATATACGGCGTCACTCCCGAAGGCACACTCATCCACGCCGCCACTATCACGGACCTCGCCAAAGACGGCAAAACACATTCCGTGGAAATGCCCGGAGGATGCACGGCATTCAGAATAAGCTACTTCTTCCGCAGCTCCGGACTTGATGCCAACATCGATGACATCGTGGTGGAATTCACCGACGGATTTGTCGACACTCCCGCTCCGGAAGCGCAGATCGCCCTCATCGGCAACAACGGTGCCCGACTCACCGGACTCAATCCGGACACAAAATATGTGGCATACGTCACCCCGAAGAAGGGCGACACACCCGGTCTCCGCTCTGCCGAGATTGTCTTCACACCTTCTACTGTACAGGTCAGCGATGTGGAGAATGTGGAGATCGACAATGACTCAGACATTCAATGCGCTAACGGCGTGATCAGATGCAATGACCCCTTCAGCGTATATACAGCCGACGGCAAATGTCTCGCAAGCGGCATCCGCGGCGCCTTTAAACTGACCGACACCGGAATCTTCATTGTAACCTCCGGACTCAAGACAATCAAAGTAGTCAGATAAGACCTGACCTTTGCACATACATAAGAGGGTGTATCACAAATCACGATACACCCTCTTTACTTTTGATTATACCATCAACGCAACCCGGTAAGGACCGATATAGCCGGCAAGGATGAGTCCGATATAGCCGGGGCTCGTCAAGACGCCTTTCTAATAAAATCCATTCTAATAAAATCCATTCTAATAAAATATTATTACTGTCCGCTAAAAATTTTTGAAGCAGA
>CAYSJG010000120.1:0-6536 GCA_964431295.1 uncultured Sangeribacter sp.
ATGTCAGGATGTTGTAATCATCACTTTTTCGCATGCTGTAGCCTTCTTCCTCAAAAGAAGTATGCAAACTGCACGTGCTCAAACTGCTATGTGTCTTTGAGATATGCTTGAATAGAATTTCAAACATATCGTTTTCCACCCAGTCGTCGCCATCTACAAATCCGATATACTCCCCTTGGGCAGATAGAATTCCTAAATTTCGGGCAGCACTGAGTCCTCTGTTTTTAGAATGAATTACTTTTACCTTTCCTATATAAGACTCAGCATAATAATCGCAAATAGCCGGAGAAGTGTCAGTAGAGCCGTCATCAACCAGAATAATCTCAATATCCTGATATGTCTGAGCCAATAATGAATCAATACATTTGGTCAGATATTGTTCGATATTGTAAACGGGTACAACTATGCTAATCATGCGTAAATATTAAGAATGTAACTTATATATGGTAATCCTTTCCATGCTATCTGCATCTGATAGAAGAACCACATAAAATATAGTATAATAAATCCTGTGAAAATAAATTTCCGATAGGAATTAAAGCAGTTGTATACCAGCCAGGGAATAACGAAGAGATTGTAGATGGTAAAGTATTGAGGCATTCTGCCTACAAGTATCCCATTGGTGAAACAAGCGGCGAACATAAAGCAAGCGCCTGCCAAGCTAAGATTCAAGCCAAGTATAATTGATGGAGGAGCAGTCCTTGCAATTGTTTTATATTTGATAATTCCAATTCCAGTGGTGATAGCAACAAATAGAAAGCGAATGATATTTGTGCCAGTGCCGGATTCTAATGCTTCTTCATAATCTTTATCCATGATTTCTGCAGCTTCTCCAAGTATGGAATCTGAAAACAATGTGCAGATAGCGGTGCCGATAACCACCAAAATCATGCCTTTGGAATATAGTTTTTTTGTGGAGACCAATAAGATAATAGGTACCAGGAATATTGCGGAGGTATGTATATCTGCGCATAATAATACGAATATGATATAGAGCAATTTTTTTTTGAATCCTCCTTCAACTAATATAGGCGAGAGTAGAAACAAGATAGTCACAGCGAGAAACTGTCGTGTTCCGTTAAGGCACCATGTGAAGGTTGTGCCTGCGACAAACAAATATATCGAAAATGCAAGATTAGGACTGTATTTCTCACAAATCTTTACAATGCAATATAGATTTATAGCAGCCAGTAAGAAAAACCAAAAATAATGTGTGTCACTTATATAGGTCTTACATTGGCGAGCAATCAGCGGAAAGCAATATCCATATCTTAACGACTCGATTTGTGAAGGATTGAAATCTATTTGTAGACTATCAAAAAAGGATACATAGGCGTAGGTATCCAGAACTTCATCTCTAAAGCCCAAAAAGAATAATAATGGCAGAATCACAATTTGAGATATCCATAATTCTTTTTTTGCAAATACTGGACTTTTATCTACGGTTGGAGATAGGTTGACAGGCTGCAATTGATTTGCTTCAATTACCAATGCTATTATACTTAATATTAATATCAACCAATATACGCTCATCTTCCTATTTTACGACAAATGTTGAAATTGTATATACAGTGAATAAATTGCCATAATATAATTGTCCTCAGTGGGTATTTTCCCTAAGTCGGAGGGCGGCGAGGTAGGCGGCGTAGGCTTTTTGGATCTTTTGGCTTGCTGCTTTTAGGTCCGCTTCTTTCATGCGGTTTTTCTCGTGCCACTCTTCTACCGCTTTGTGGGCTGCTGCTTCGTCGCCGTGGAAGTTGGCGGCGAGGTGGCGGTCCTGTGTCAGCAGGGCGAGGCGGCGGTAGCGTTCGTGGGTGAGGATGCCGGGGAAGGTGCCTTCTCTCTGCAGGGTCGCTACCCATTGGTCGCGCAGCTGCGTGTAGAGCTGTTTCTCATCGGGGGTCAGGTCGTTGAGAGGCGAGATGGCTGCGGTCTGGAGCATGCCGTAGATGTGACTCTCTTCTATTGTGCCGACGGGTGTTTTCCGGCTCTGACGCCATGCTTCGATCAGGCGACGGCGCTGTGCGGCTATCAGCTGAGCATCGGGCATGCGGCGATGGCCGGCCATGTATAGAGTGCTGTAGGCGCCTGTGAGGTCGCTGATATATTCGGGGGGACAGTCAGGGAGCTGACGGGCTATCTCGTCGGCTGTCCTGACGGCCTCTGTGCGCTCCTGCTCGGAAAGGCGCCCCATCTGACGGGTGACTTTCTCTATCAGGAGTTCGGCCTGATTCTGTATTTCCTCAAAGGATATCATATTTCGTAAGTAGGAGTGCCATACCGGAGTTCCGCACTCTCTCCTCTCTCCTATCTCCTATCCCCTCTCGGAGACTTTGCGTTCTGTCTGTCGGGCGTCGATGTTGATGCGCCATTCGTAGCCGAAGTCGGTGGTGAGTTTCACGCGGATTATGGCGGTGTCTTCTCTGCTCTCCACTATCTCTTCCACTTCTGCCTGACGGCCTTCGTAGTCGGTGTGGATGAGGATGACTTTTTCGCCGGGTTTTGGTATGAGGCTGCCGAGGGGATATAGCTCGGTGTCGGCGGTAAAGTGTCCGATGGCACTCTGAAATCGCTGCATGTCGCGTTGCGGTATGCGTGCGTATGGGGCTTCTATGCTGTCCGACTGTCTTATACACCATGCTTTGTCGCCTATCCTTGCAAACATCGGCAGGATATTCTCGGGGTGGGTTTTGAAGAATACGATCCCTGAGATGAAGGGATGTTCTACGATTTTTGTCTTTCCTCCGAGGCGCTTTCTGATGGTTTCCACGGGGTAGAAGAGTTCGGGGACAGCCGGGAGGCGGTCATACAGGAGTTTGCGGAAGTCATCGAAGCGAACACCTCTTCTGAGCCGCATGGCGTACCATCCGGGGAGGTCCCGGCTGAGGAGTGTCTCCACGGCCTGCTGCCATGTTTGGGCTGCTTTTTCTATGGATGAGGTCCGCGCTGCGTCATCTGCATTGGCTTTGTCGGCGACGCTTTCTGTGGCCGTCATCTCTGCGGGTATGGTGTAGAGAGGTGTGGCGGCGTTGGCGTTAGCTATTGATGCGGCGGCTTGGGATGCCGTGGCGCCGCTGCGCATGGCGTAGGCGGTCCATAGGGAGGCTGACAGGGTATCAAAAAGGCCTGTGTTATTTTTGTCGCTCGCGTTTGTTTCCGTAGTGCCGGTGATGGCGGGGAATGTTTCGCGGAGTCTTTGGGCGGCTTCTGTCGCTATTTGACGTGGTGTCTGATATGACTGCTTGATGTCGAAGATGAATTTGCGGCGGTTGTCGGCGTTTCTCGCGGTGATATGGGCTGCGAGTCCTTTATATTGCCGGGTATCTTCTTTGGTGAGTGAGGCTAAAGCCGTGAGTGATGTGCCTCTCTGCAATGTGGCGAGGAGGAGCATGTCGGCGTAGATGTCGGTGGTCTTCTCTTCTCCGGCGGTGGCGCGCTGCGCTGCAAGGGTTTGCTCGAATGTCGTTGGGTTGAGCAGCGGGAGTCGCATTGTTCCGGCTTCGAGTGCTCGTGCAATGTCTCTGGGCGCTGTCGTGGCGGGAAGAGCTTCTTTGTCGGCGGCGGCTTTGAGGAGACTGTTGAGTATGTTGAGTCGCTGAACGATGGTGGCGGTGGAGAGTCCCTGCCTCAGAAGTTCTATGGTCCAGTCGGATATTGCGGTGGGATTGATTTCGGAGAGCGGTATGGAGTGGGCAGTGAGGAAGTTGTCGAGGTCGGCGAGGGTCTTGCGATATTTATAGGCGGCCTCGCTGGATAGGGCAGCTATCCTTGATTGGAAAATCGACCTGATAAGTTTTGAGGTATTTGCCTGATGCTCTGCCACTTCGCTTGGTGAGCTTTTTTACTGTATTCCAATGGGGCTACAATGCCTTTCTTCCCCCTGATATGAGTATCGTCTCTCTTTTGTCAGGGGTTTTTATTGCTCGTATTTTATCGATATTTCTCACTGTGAGAATGCCGATTTTACTCAAGTTTCGCTTGCTCAACTTTGAGTCTATCAGGTTGTTATCCGCTCTAAGGTGTAACCTTTTCAGCGTCCTAAACCTGCATCTTTTTTAAGTATCTCTTGGGAAGAGATACTAATTGCGCCGCAAAGTTAATAATTTTTTTTAACATAACAGTCAATTCGGCCCGTTAAGCCTATTTTGCGAGAGCTACTTTTATCGCATTTTTATGTTTTCAAGATAATTATTGTTTAGCAATTGGCGTTATTTGCGAATTTTATTTCATTTATAATCAGATTATTATTTAAATCTCGCATCTCTTCCCAAGAGATTTGGATGATTTTTAAATAATTTTTTTCGTGGGTGTCTGATTTTTGGGGTGGCCCTATAGGGCACCTGTCGGATAGTCGTGTTTCTACCAGGGGTTACAGCAGATTGCATCATTCATCAAATCGAATCGTGATAGCAGCCAGGCCTCTCTCACTTAGCAGCAATGCCTCAATATCCCGCGGACGTAAGCGGAACAACGCGGAATTTTTCAACCCTCCCCTTGCTTCCACTTGAGAGAGCTTGCCGCTTGTGTGTAAGTGGGAGAGACCATGCTGCCGGTTCTCGCTGGGGTGTGTTTTTGTTTGCGCGTCGCGCTTTTTGGCATACTCGCAGAGCCACAGAGCCCGCAGAGGGAAGCCATTGCATGGCGGAGCACACAGAGTTTTTTTTGACAGACATCGCTTCCACGTGGGAGAGACCTTGCTGCCGGCTCTCGCTGAGGTGTATTTTGTTGCGTGAGACAGAGTGCAGCTCCCCGGCTCTATTGTTGGGCTCTTGTTGGTTTTTGGGGGGCTCAGGATTAGAGCTATATGCCGGGTGTGAAATTCCTTTTCGGACTTTTCACACCCGGCTCAATGGTTATGCTTTATCGATTGCTCTCGATGTTATGCTTTCTTGAGAGTTCTCGATGTCATGCTTTTGGTCGGCTTATTTTACGGCGTGGAGGGCTGCGAGGATGACTTCGCTCACGGAGGGGTGGGAGAAGATGATCTGACGCATGCTGCTCAGAGTGGCGCCGGCATTCATCATGTCGGCACACTGCTGGGCGAGGTCTGCGGCCTGCACTCCCATGATGTGGGCTCCGATCAGGCGTTCGTCGTCGGCACGGAAGATCAGTTTGCAGAGACCTTCCGGCTCGGCCATTGTCAGCGCTTTGCCGTTGGCGCGGAAGAAGCTCTGCCCTATCCGTATGGCGATGCCTTCGGCCTTGCATTGCTCCTCGGTCTTGCCTACCATGCCGCATTCAGGCACTGTGAAGACGGCTGAGGGGACGATGTCGAAGCGAATCTCGTCAGCCTTCTGCTCGATGGCATTGAGGGCCCGGTATCCCTGGAATGTGGCCACATGGGCGAGCATCATGCGGGCGTTGACATCGCCGATGGCGAAGATATGTCGCTTGTTGGTGCGCATTTCGTCGTCCACCGGTATCCCCTTGGGGGAGTATTCTACGCCTGCTTTCTCAAGGTCGAGGTCGGCCACACGCGGTGCGCGTCCTACGGCCATGAGCAGGTCGGTGGATACGACTGTCTCCTCCTTGCCTTTGCATTCGTAAGTGACGACACACTGGTAATCCTCATTCTGCTCGATCTTCTTGGCGGCTGCGCCGGTGACAATCTTGACGCCGCGCTTGGAGAGCGACTGCTTGAGGCGCTTGGCGATGTCCGAGTCAAAGGGAGGCAGTATCTGCTTCATAAACTCTATGACGGTCACCTGCGAACCGAAGGCTGCGAAGATGCTGGCAAACTCCATGCCGATGACTCCGCCACCGATGATGGTGAGTGACTCGGGGACATAGTCGATATTGAGGATGTCGGTGGAGTCCTTGACTATCTCGAGGTCGGCGCCGGGGATGGGGAGCGAGCGTGAGTCGGAGCCTGTGGCTATGATGATGTAGTCAGCTTCATACTCTGCGTCGCCGGCTTTGACAGTGTGTTCGCCGGTGAAGCGCGCATGTCCCTCCACCACGTTGACCTTGGCGGCCTTGAGCATTGCGGCGATACCCTCTCTGAGCGTGGAGACAACTTCGTTTTTGCGCTCGATGACACGGTTGTAGTCGAGAGAGAATGTGAAGTCGTCCACGCCGAAGGTTTCGCTCTCCTTCATGGTGGTGAGCACCTCGGCGTTGCGGCAGAGACATTTAGTGGGTATGCATCCGGCGTTGAGGCAAGTGCCTCCGAGATAGGCTCCGTTGATGAGGGTGACGCTTTTGCCGGCGCGGGCGGCGGCCAGGGCGGTCTCATAACCGCCCGGCCCCGCGCCGATAATGATTATATCGCACTTTTCCATACTTGCGGTTAACGTCATTTCGCGGCCTTGAGGGCGCGATAGGTAAGTATCGGATTTTTGGCGGCAGTGGTCTCGTCGAGCTTGCGCACGAGGGTGGTGACGGGAGCCTCCTTGACTATGTCGGGAGTCTCGCGTGCCTCCTTGGCCACTTTGTGCATCACCTCGATGAATTCGTCGAGTGTCTCCTTGCTCTCGGTCTCCGTGGGCTCTATCATCATGCTCTCGTGGAAGAGGAGCGGGAAGTAGATGGTGGGC
>CAYSJG010000121.1:0-2844 GCA_964431295.1 uncultured Sangeribacter sp.
TAAGAGAGTGTTTAATTTTTACATACTCAGAAAATTAGAATTCGTGTTAAAAGTCAACATACTCTAATATTGATATGGCCTCAGAGAAAAAGACAAATGCCGCGCGTATGTTGGATCGCGAGAAGGTGTCATACCGTCTTGTGCCCTACACTGTCGACCCGGAGAATCTGGCAGCCGATCATGTGGCCGCTGAACTCGGCGAGCCGATAGAGCTGGTGTTCAAGACGCTGGTGCTTCGCGGTGACCGTACCGGCCCGTTTGTATGTGTGGTGGCCGGCGACAGAGAGGTGGATCTCAAGAAGGCTGCCAAAGCCTCGGGCAATAAAAAGGCAGAGATGATCCACATGAAGGAGTTGCTCCCTCTGACCGGATATATCCGCGGGGGCTGCACAGCCATAGGCATGAAGAAGCAGTTTCCGACATATTTCAGCTCCGAATTTGTGACATATCCGGAGGTGTATGTGAGCGCCGGGCAGCGCGGTCTTCAGCTTGCGGTCAATCCGGTGGATTTCATGCGTGTGGCCCGTGGTGTGACAGCGGATCTGATAAAGGATGACGATGCCGCGGCTGATAATGCCGGGAGCTGAGCGTCCCTTGCACGTCAATATGACTTCCGTTACAATATAAATAGTGAAATATAAGTGAAATAAATAGTGAGCTTACAGTCAGAGAGATGAATACGACAGGCAATATGTTGCGTTTGACTACCTTCGGTGAGAGTCACGGTCCGGCGATGGGGGGTGTGCTCGACGGTATGCCCGGCGGATTGCGTCTCGACATGGAGCGGGTGTGTGGCATGATCGACAGACGCCGCACCGGTCGCGACCCTCTGACTTCTCAGCGTCGTGAAGCTGACAAGCCGGAGATTTTATCCGGCCTTTCGCGCGACGGCGTCACTTTAGGCACGCCCATAGGATTCATATTTCGCAATACGGATGCCCGCAGCCGCGACTATTCAGATGTGGAGACTCATTTCCGTCCCAATCATGCGGACTTCGCTTACGAGGCGCGTTACGGTATCCGCGACCCTCGCGGAGGCGGCCGTGCGTCGGCCCGGGAGACACTCTGCCGTGTCACCGGAGGTGCCATGGCTCTCCAGCTGCTCGAGCGTCTTGTGCCCGGTATAGAGATAGAAGCGGCTGTCACTGCCGTGGGGAAAGCCGGCTATCCGGATCTTCTCGGACAGCTCGCCGCAGCGGGCGGGTCGGCTGCTCTACCGCATGACGAAGCCGTGGAATCGGCGATGCGCGAATGTGTGGCGCGGGCCCGTGAGGATTCCGATTCAGTCGGAGGGACGGTCACATGCCTGATAAAGGGCCTTCCCGCAGGGGTGGGCAATCCGATATATGACAAACTTTCCGCGCGTCTGGCTGAGGCTATGGTCGGTATAAACGCCGTGAAGGGGATTGAGTTCGGTCTCGGTGCAGAGGCCGCCGCACATCGCGGCACCGAGGTGCTCGACCTGTACAATGAAAATTTCACTCCGGCGGTCTGCTCCTCCAATTTCTCCGGAGGTATCCAGGGGGGCATCTCCAACGGCATGCCGATATTCTTCTCCGTGCATTTCAAGCCTACCCCCACGATAGCGAGGGGATTGCCGATGCCCGATGCGGACGGTAAGCTGACGGAGATATGTGTCAAGGGGCGTCATGATCCCTGTGTGGCGCTGCGTGCGCCGGTAGTGGTGGAGGCGATGGCTGCTTTGACAATATGCGACCTTGTGCTCGGTCTCTGTGGAGGCAGTGCGATAAGACCCTCCGATTTTAAGTGACGCGCTTTTTAAGTGACGCGCTTTTTAAGTGACGCGCTCTAAGTGACAGAGTATAAAATGATGAAAATAAACAAAATAAAAAATCATAAGATATGACAAAGACAATAATTCTGACGACAGCCCTGATGCTGTGTGGCATGGCCTCATGTGCGGCGGGGGAGAAGGAGAGTGGCAGCTTCACCGTGCAGCTGCCTGCGGATTACAAAGCTTCCACGGTGGTGATTTCCCATGCTTCTCTTGACGAGATGCTTAAGAACAGCCGCAACTTCAAGGTGGAATATGATACGGTGGCTGTAAGCTCCGGCAAGGCAGTAATGACTCTCGACCCGGCGGGTCCGGCGCGTTACAGCGTGGAGGTGGCTCCGCAGGTCAACGCAGATTTGTATGCAGCTCCCGGAGAGACATTGGTGATGGATATAAAGAGTGTCAATCCTCTTGATTATACAGTGACCGGCACTGCTCTCATGGAGGGTATGACAAAGCTCGGCGATGTCACCGGCCCGATAGAGAAGGAGTTTGCCGAGGCAGCTCAGTCAGGCACAGCCACCGAGCAGCAGATCAGTGATATCTATAAGCGTTATGACGAGGCGGTCAAGGCGTTTTTGAAGGATAACTCCAATTCTCCGGCCGCCGCCTACGCGATGCTCAACCTTGGAGGACAGGTGTTTCTTGATGCTTACGAAGCTCTCGGTCCCGAAGCCCGTGCTTCTATTCTGATGCCTTTTGTAGAGCAGAGAAAAGCCCGAGCCATAAAGGAGGCCGAGGGTGAGAAATTCCAGCAGAGTCTCGCCGCCGGTACAGTGGACGCTCCTGACTTCACTCTTCCCGACCTGAATGGCAAGCAGGTGTCGCTGAAGGATTTCCGCGGCAAATGGGTGATTGTGGATTTCTGGGGGTCATGGTGCAAATGGTGCATCAAGGGCTTCCCCTCACTTAAGGAGGCCTATAAGAAGTATGCCGGCAAGGTGGAGGTGATAGGTGTGGACTGCCGCGAGTCGCAGGAAGCATGGCGTGCCGCAGTGGAACGTCTGGAACTCCCCCAAGCCCGGCACACCCGTCGACATCGTCATCTT
>CAYSJG010000121.1:2854-6476 GCA_964431295.1 uncultured Sangeribacter sp.
GGAACTCCCCTGGGTCAATCTTTACAATGCCGACACTGAGGGTGGCGTTCTGGCCGCTTATATGGTGACCGGCTTTCCTACTAAGGCCATAATAAGCCCCGAGGGTAAACTTGTGGATATCATCGTGGGCGAGGAACCCGATTTCTACGACAAGCTCGAGAGATTTGTCAATGGCAGCAAGTAAGGAGACGATAGACTACATAGACCATACGGCGGTGGTGCGCTCGGTGAATACCGGGCGCGGCACCGTGACGGTGGAACTGACGGAGTCCGCCGGCTGCAGCGGCTGTGCCGCGGCCTCTATCTGCAATCCCAAGGGTAAGAAGATAGAGACTCTTGAGGTGGCTGTGTCGCGTCCGGAGTCTTATAGGGAGGGGGAGAAGGTGCTCTTGCGCGGCACTGCTATGATGCACCGCAAGGCCATCACGGTAGCTACGGTGATACCCTCCATAGCCCTGATAGTGGTGATGGTGGCGATATATGTGCTGACAGCCGATCAGGCTGCGGCCGCGCTCGGCGGTCTCGGCAGCATGGTATTCTTCTTTGTGATGCTATGGCTCTTCCGCGACAGACTTGCCAAGGAATTTACCTTTCAATTGATACCATTTGAGAAATAATAATGACGGTAATAATCTCTTCCGTTTTAGTAACTTGTGTCATAGGCGTAATCGCCGCGGTGCTCCTCTATTTTGCGGCTAAAAAATTTGCCGTCAAGGAGGATCCTCTGATAGGAGAGGTCGAGTCTCTCTTGCCGGGGGCCAATTGCGGTGGCTGCGGCTATAGCGGCTGCGCCGCTTTTGCGCGTGCGTGTGTGGGCGCCTCTTCTCTTGACGGGTTGTATTGCACAGGTATGGATGACGACGGTATGGGGCGTATAGCCTCTCTGCTCGGTATGTCCGCCTCCAAGCAGGCGAAGAAGGTGGCCGTGATACGATGCTCAGCGAGTTGTGATGTCCGCGAGGTGAAGAATGTATACGAAGGCATAAAGAGCTGCGCGGCGGCCTCCAATCTCTATCAGGGGATGATAGACTGTGTCTACGGGTGTGTAGGCCTGGGTGACTGCGTGGCGGCATGTCCTTTCGGCGCCATGAGTATCAAGCCCGGCGAGACGCTCCCCACAGTCGACCCGGATAAGTGCACGGGATGCGGCAAATGTTTCGAGGCCTGTCCCCGCAGTCTGCCGATGATTCTGCCTGTGTCTGAGGCCGGGAAGATGACGTGGGTGGCGTGTGCCAACAAGGACCGCGGCCCTGTGGCCATCAAGGAGTGCAATCTCAGCTGCATAGGATGCGGCCGGTGTGTCAAGTCATGTCTGCATGACGCCGTAAGGCTCGAGGATAATCTGGCCATCATCAATGCGCAGAAATGTGTGGGATGCGGCGAGTGTGTGAAATCATGTCCGCGCAAGTGTATCAGCACGCAGGACCTGACGTATGCCGGTAATAAATAATAGGAGTCATGAAACTTTTGAAATTCAAAAAGGGTGGTGTGCATCCGTCGGGCCATAAGCAATACACCTCCGACAAAGCTGTATTCGAGCTCGCACCGCCCGCATCGGTGACTCTGCTGCTGCGTCAGAGCATAGGCGCTTCGGCTAAGGCTGTGGTCAAGGTCGGACAGCATGTGGAGCGCGGCGAGATGGTGGCCGAGCCGGGAGGCTTTGTCAGTGTCCCCCTGCATTCTCCGGTAGCTGGTACTGTCAGGAAGCTCGAGAAGGTGCGCGCCATATCCGGCTATTGGGAGGATGCGATTGTCATAGAGCGTGACGAGACAGATACCGCTACGGCCGGTCTCTATATGGATATTCCGGACAGCGAGGTGCTCGAAGCGCTGCAATCTCTGTCCGACAAGGAGATAATATCCCGTATCCGCAATGCCGGGCTTGTGGGTCTCGGTGGCGCGTCATTCCCAACTCATGTCAAGCTGAGCATCCCGGATGGGAAACGGGCGGACACGCTGCTGCTCAACGGTGCGGAGTGCGAGCCCTTTCTCACCTGCGATGATCGTTTGATGCGCGAGCGGCCGGAGGATATCCTCCGCGGCTCGCTGCTGCTGGCGGCAGGTTGCCGTGCGCGCCGCATTATCGTGGGTATAGAGGCCAATAAGCCGGAGGCTGTGGCCGCCATGCGCGGGGCCGCGGCGCGTCTTGCATCTCTCTTCGGTACTAATATAGAGGTCGGCGTGTTGCGCACGCGTTATCCTCAGGGTTCGGAGAAGCAGCTCATACAGGCGCTTACGGGCAGGGTGGTGCCGGAGGGTATGCTGCCGGTGGATGTCAATTGTGTGGTGGACAATGTCGCCACGGCCTTCTCTGCTCTGCAGGCAGTGGTGGCGGAGCGTCCTCAGACGGCAAGGATAGTCACGGTGACCGGTCCCGAGCTTGTCAATCCCGGAAATTTCGTGGCTTTCAACGGTGTCTCTTATTCCGAATTGCTCGAGGCGGCCGGCGGTGTGCCCGAAGATACGGGCAAGATCATCAGCGGCGGCCCGATGATGGGTGTGGCTATGGCGCGTACCGAGGCTCCGATCGTAAAATGTACGGGTGGAGTGACGGTGCTTCCTGAAGAGATGTCCCACCGTCATGCCGAGCAGCCGTGTATACGGTGCGGACGCTGCGTGGATGTATGTCCCATGGGATTGGAGCCTTATCTGCTGCTGACCTGTTCGCGTCAGCATCTGCAGCAGGAGGCGGAGCGGCACAATGTGATGTCATGTCTGGAATGCGGCTGCTGCTCCTACAGCTGTCCCTCCTTCCGTCCTCTTCTCGACGGCATACGGCTTTCCAAATATATTATACGCAAAAACCGAAAGCTCAAATGATAATAATCTCTCAGTCTCCCCATATTCACGGGGGTGCGAGCATAGACAAATTAATGTGGCAGGTGGTGCTCGCCCTGTTGCCGGCACTTGCGGTGGCGGTATGGACATTCGGCTTGCCGGCTCTTGCCACGGTGTCGATAAGCGTGGCGACATGTATGCTTACGGAGTGGGTAATAGACAAGGCCATGCGTCGGCGCAATTCGCTGACCGACGGTTCGGCGGTAATTACCGGCCTTCTGCTCGCCTTCAATCTGCCGAGCATCCTCCCATGGTGGATGACGGTCATAGGGGGTGTGGTGGCCATAGGTATCGCCAAGATGTCGTTTGGCGGACTTGGCCGCAATATATGGAATCCGGCTCTGGTGGGTCGTGTGTTTCTGCTTCTCTCTTTTCCGGCGGCGATGACTACATGGCCGACGGATGTGGCTTCGGGAGCGGACGGTGTCACCGGCGCCACTATTCTGTCAGCCCTGAAGTATTCCCCGGAAGCGGTTTCCGGCGCTGACTATCTCGGCATGGCGGCGGGATATATGAATGGCTCGCTCGGCGAGACCGGCGCGATAGCGATATTGCTCGGCGCAGCGTATCTGCTGGTGCGTGGTGTCATCACGTGGGTCATTCCGGTATGTGTGCTTGCCTCGGCAGCGCTCTTCTCGTGGCTTCTCGGGGGGAATCCGGCTGTGGATCTGCTCAGCGGCGGTCTGATGCTCGGCGCCTGCTTTATGTTCACTGACTATGTGACCTCTCCCATGAACAGATCCGGACAGGCTTTATATGCCGTCATGATAGGTTTTATCACGAT
>CAYSJG010000122.1:0-4093 GCA_964431295.1 uncultured Sangeribacter sp.
ATTCGGATGTTATCCGACCGTCTACCGGAAAAACGGGGGAGTAGACATTTTGCAAAAGTAGAAAAACGTTAAATAGCCTGTCTTTATCAGTTTTTGTCTGATTTATACTAATTTGTCCGATATATACAAGCGATTGGCAGATTTTTACATGTGCTTTTGTCGGTTTAGGGGTTAATTTTGCTGTGTGTGGAGATGCTGTCTCTTTTTGAATTAACGAAACGCATATCATATCATGAAACACCGAACCCTAAGAATGACCACTCTTTTTGCGATTGCCCTTGTTTTGGGTTTTCCAAACAGCTATGGCGAATCCGAGATTTCATGGATGGGAGGGACGGTATATGATTTCGGCAAGATAAAAGAAGCTGACGGAGCCGCGACCCACAGGTTTGTTTTCAGAAATACCGGAGGCGAACCGTTTGTCGTTCTTGGAGCCGTCGGGCGATGCGGATGCACAACAGCCACGTATTCCGAGGCTGAAGTTGCACCGGGGGATACGGCCTCGGTGGTTGTGAGATTTGATCCCGCAAAACGCTCGGGAGCGTTCAAGCAAAGAGTGACAGTCCTCCTAAGCGGCCCTTCCGGGCATAATTCACTCTTTGTAAAAGGTGAGGTGGAAGCGGCAAAAAACGATTCAAAGCAATACAACGATTCAAAATAACACATTATTATAAACTAAAAATTTCAACCAATGAGAAAAGCAGTTTTACTAACCATCATGATGTTAGCCGGTGTCCTCGGAATCCGGGCTCAGCGCACTTGGGTGGAGCCCTCACCATCGGCTTATGCCAGTCATGCTGTGGTATATGCCGCGTTTGTAGACAAGCAAGGCAACCCCGTTGAAGTCCATGACTGCATGGTCGGCGCTTTCATAGATGACCAATGCCGGGCTATTGCCACGAAGAGCACAGTGCAAGGCGTCAATTCCACAAGTGTCGTCTATACCTTCCGCATCGGCGTGAAGGATGAAGATGCCGGCAAGACGGTGAAGTTCTACCTCAAGCAATCCAATGCTCAAATAGATTTCGAGCTTGCCGAGACGCTCACCGTTAAAGGTGGCGATGAGACCATCGGCGGCATACCGTCAAATCCTTTCAATCTCACTTTCGTTCCTGTCACCAGTCTTAATCTTAATGCTGAGTCCTTAAACGTACAGGTAGGTGAAGAGGTAACGCAATACCTCAGACATATCGTTTCTCCCAATCCTCAGGATGCAACCTTCAAGGAAGAAGCCCTCAAATTTTATGCCAACCCGGATCAAACAACCGCTTTAGTCATGCATGACGATGGCACCATCACCGCCGAAGAAGCCGGGTCCGGAATCGTTAATATATATTATGAAGGTATTGGTTATGCGGACGCAGAAATAACAGTCATTGTAGTTGATCCCGTACCTACCGCAGACAAATACGTGATTGCCAGCAATCCTTTGACAATTGAGCTTGCAGATTATGAACTCGCTAAGGTAAATATTCTTAGCCGGCTTAACGACAATGTAACCACCACCCTAAATAATCCGGTTTTCCCCGACCAATTCAACATGGTCGAAGGACCGAATGTCGCCAAAAAGATACTTACATTCTACTACAATGCAGATACAAACAAAGCCACTGAAGTCCTGGCTAACGAATACGGATCGACCCGAGTGGAGTGGACCTATCGCATAGACGCAGCCGGTTTCAACAGCGACGGATCCTTCAATCCACGAAAAGAGTACTCAGTCACTTTCGGATTTGATGTAAACATCGTCCGGGGTCTCAGCTCAATCAGTCTCCCGGAGATGGTTAAGATAGGCATCGGTGACGCGAATCCGACGATTAAGATTGAAACAGATCCCGAGAATTTCCTTCTTGACGAATCTGCCATCAGTTGGGGCATTAAGACGAACGCCTTCACAATAGGCGAGCGTATAGCAGGTACTAATGAATGGAAGATCAATGTTCTGGGGCTTGCCCAGGGCGAAACCCTCGATGTGTTATATAACCAGTTGAGCGCCTGGACAACGGTGTCGATACAACAGCGCGTCAATATTAACGAAGGATGGCACTGGTTTACGCTCTTTGCCGGACAAGGCGACATTACTTTGGAAGGCATAAGTGAAGGTTTTGGTGAAGTACAGGAAATCCGTTCTCAGACCGAACTCTTATACAACGACCCGAACTACGGATTCTTCGGCGAGCTGAAAGGCATGAGCTGGCTCGATACATACAAGATCAACGTCAAAACAGGACAGACAATCAATTATCTCATCCCCGGCATAGACAATTATATGCAAGATGAGGTCACTAAATACTATGGCCCCGGCTGGAATTGGAGTGGCTTCCCCTATTGCTTCAATCATAGTGTAAGTCAGATATTTGCTAACTCCGAACTTGCGGATGGGACACGAATAGTTTCCAAGAACGACGGATTCACCGAGCTAAATTCCGGCAAGTGGGCTGGTACACTCCAAACCATAAAAGCCGGAGAAGGATATCTCGTCTACTACCCCGGTAGCAGTAACGTTAGTGTAATCTTGCCTGCAGAAGGTTTATTGGAGAAAGTCAACAACGTTCCGTCAATAAAGCGTGCACCGGCACAAAACATATGGAACTATGACGCCTCACGCTTTGCCGACAATATGACTATAATCGCACGGAGCGATGAGGAACTTGATGCCGACCGTTATTCGATCGGAGCGTTTGTCGCCGGCGAATGCCGCGGCGAAGGCAAAATTATTGACGGTCGAATCTTCATCACAGTTCATGGAGAGAACGGCGAGAAAGTAAACTTCAAACTCCATGACAACCTCACCGGTGAATACCGCGACCTTGCCGAGCGTGTTGATTTTGCAGACATGCGTGGCACATTCAAATCGCCGATGCATTTCGATACAGATGGTAGCGCACTGGGCATTCAGGATGTAATATCCGATAGCGAAATAGATCCGGAAGCCGAAATCTATACAATTTCAGGTCAGCGCGTAAATTCGCAGAACCTTGCCAAGGGCATATACATTGTCCGCACCAAGACAGCAACTCGCAAGCTGATTAAGAAATAATCTAAGCAACAAGCCATCTCCTTGCCTCCCTATAGCGGGAGGCAAGGAGGCGGCATTTTCTAATTGACCAACCTCATCTAACATTATCACGCAATGATACCGAACACGCCAAGGCGTAGAATAAGTATGCTGAAACGATTGACAGCAGCCATAGTCATGGCTTGTTCATTAGGCATTGTGTCTGTATCGGCACAGGATATCTCTCAGATAGCAAAAAATGACCCTTTGCTCATTACCGGATCGATAGGCACTAACAATACCTATTTTCACAGTTCCAACGGCAACAACTATATGTCGCCTTTGAGCAACAGTGTTTTCGCCAACCTTAATATCAACGTCTACGGATTTTCGTTGCCATTCTCCATCTATTTCTCCAACGACAATCTGAATTTCAACTATCCTCAATTCTCCTTCAACATCAGTCCGAGCTACAAAAATTTCACCGCGCATCTCGGCCAATCATCGATGCCTTTCTCCAACTACATTCTCAATATGTCGTTCAACGGAGTGGGCCTTGAATACAAGGGGCCGAAATTCCGAGCGTCGGCGTTCTATGGAGTGTTGCGCCGCGCCGTCAATGATGACCCCGAGAGTCCGAATCCTCGACGTGCCCAGTACAAGAGATATGGCTGGGGCTTTTCGGCCGGATACGGCAAGAACGGAAACAGCATCGATATATATTTCCTTCGTGCGTATGACTCCGAAGGGTCTATAGACGAATATTGGAGGCAATTCTATCGCCCGCAGGAAAATCTGGTTGTAGGCCTTAAGGGTCAGGTGAGTTTCAAGAACTGCATCTCTCTTACAGCCAATATGGCAACCTCTGCGTTCACAGCCGATACCGAATCGCAAAAAGTAACGACAGGAGAAGCCGCCCGTTTTGACAAAATCTTTGAACCTCGGTATACTTCGAGGGTGCGATTTGCAGGCGATGCAGCCCTAAACTTCTCTTTCCCGTGGATGAACGCCTCTGTTTTCTATAAAATCATCCAGCCCGATTATGTCTCTTTGGGTACATATTATACATCCAACAACTATCATAGCCTGGGAGTG
>CAYSJG010000122.1:4103-6431 GCA_964431295.1 uncultured Sangeribacter sp.
TGAACCTCGGAACAACCTTGTTCAGACGTCTTTCGCTGTCGGCATCCTTCTCCGGTCAGGCCGACAACTTGTCCGACCAGCAGTTGTACACCACTGAGGGTTATGTCTACAACGCAATGGCCTCGCTGCGACTGGGCAATAATTTCAGCTTATCGGCTATGTATAACGGATACCTCCAGCGACAGAGCGATGGCACAGCCGTTGTGAACGACACCACGCAAGTCAAGAGAATTCTTCACAGTATGAGCTTGCTGCCGACCTATAGTCTGCCGGGTGACAATCTCGACCATACCATTTCACTTTCAGGTAATTATACCATAAACAAAGACCTTAATAAGTTTTCCATAGGGCAGACGGATGTCAATACCCTTGCCCTCGGCGCTTCATACAATATGAATGTAAAGCCATGGGAAACCAACTTCACTCTTTCGATCAGCCATCAGGGCACTAAAGGCTTCAACACGGAATACATTTCGGATGTGGCCTCACTCTCTGCAGGTCGGTCATTCCTCAAGGATAAGAATCTCAATGCTTCGGCTACGGTGTCATTATGTTACAATGAGGTGAAACACCAGTCGAAAAGTCTTTCCATGGGTCTTGACTTGAATGCCGGATATACGCTGAAGAAATATCATACGTTCAGCCTCTCTGCTTCTTTTACCAAATATGGCGACGTGAACATTTCCAAAACGAGGTCCAATCTCGACGCCACCGACATACGCCTCTCCCTCAATTATCTCTACACTTTCACTTTGCTTAGTATCAAGCACAAAGACAAAAAGAAGAAATGAGACGCTTTATCACATATATGCTTTTTACGCTAACCCTTGGCGCCGCAGTTTGCGCCCGGGCATTTCCGCCTCAGGGCATCTCACCTGATGTCATGACGCAGTTCAAGGCGCCTCAGTGGATTCAGCCCCGGGCGGAAACCGGAGAATTTGTCGAGCTTTCGACCGAGCTTCCTATGTTTCAGTGGATTCCACCCGTTCTCAACGGCAGCCCCGTACCTATGGGCACAACCTACGACTTCACCATAGTGGAGATAATGCCCGGTCAAAGTCCGGACCAGGCCATTGAACGCAACCCGGTCGTATATCGTGCGCCGGGATTGATTACACCCCAATGCCTGCTTCCCCGCACAATAGTCGAAGCCTTACGTCCCGAGGCCGAGTATGCGGCTCAAATTAAGACCAATGTACCTAATAATAGGCTTGCCAATGACGGCGCCGGCGAATTGCTACTTTTCAGACTTGCCAAAGTCGAAGTGAAACTTCATAACGAAAAACAAGAACCACAATGAGACGACTTCAACGATATATTACTCTGCTGGGCTTAACCCTTTGCTGCACCATAGCGGCATTTAGCGAGAATCTCACCGTGACAATAACCCCGGTGAGGCAGATTTTGCCTCCCCAGGTGATGTATTATCTGTCCAATCCCGGGCAGTATTTCAATATTTCTGCCCAAAACACGGAGAATGAAGCAGTACTTATGTACTTTGGCGTTGAATTGCGTCAATTGACTCCTTCGTCCGACATTGAAATAATAGTCCCGGGCAAAACAATGCCCGTGAAGCCTTTTGAAATTCCCGCCAACGGGACCAAGGTATTCAATGCGGTGGAAATGCGCGATATGTTCAATCATGTCCGCATGGAGGATATCTCTATGCCCGCGGGATTATTTGATAATGTTACCTCAGGCAGCTTCGGAAATATTCCGGAAGGCACCTATGAGATAATACTTTCCGCATATAAGTGGGATCCGTATCTTTCCTCACCTGTTTTGCTAAACAACCCGTCACTGAGCCGCACAATTTTCACTGTGTGCTATCAGGCCAAGGCACCCGAATGGATTATGCCGGTGGCAACAGGCGAATATGACGACAAAAATATAGCCACGCTGTCGAAGCAAACTCCGCTGCTGACATGGATGGCTCCGGTGGTGAATTGTGATCCAAAGCCGCGCCATTACAACTATGATATTAAGATAGTACAGCAGATGCCTTTGCAGGCCATCGATGATGCTATGGACCGCAATCCCGTGGTCTATCAGGCCAATAATCTTCAGATGCCGCAATGCATCATACCGACCAATGTAATAAAAGACTTCTCGCCTTACGAGACATACCTTGCGCAAATCACGGCTCGTTCCAATGCCACTCAGGCAGGTTCGCTCGACTATATCAATATAATCAACGAAGGAAAGAGCGACATCAAGATGTTTCGTGTCAAGGATTATTCCGAGACACCGGCACAGCCTGCGACATACTCTCGTCCCAAGCTGATGCGGCCAAATCTGCCCGCCGGGTTGTGGTATGCACAGTTCGAC
>CAYSJG010000123.1:0-6406 GCA_964431295.1 uncultured Sangeribacter sp.
GAACCTGACCGAAATCTGCGACCCCTGCGTTAACATTTTTTGTGGGATGGGGTCTTAGCTGAGACGGCCATGACGGCTGTCTCAGCTAATTTCGCTGTCTCGGCTGTCTCACGCTTTTATTTCAGGTGGGAGTCGAGATATGTGAGGATTTTGGTATACAGTCTGGCGCGGGCATTGCACATACGCAGAGAATGCTCAAATCCGGCCAGAGCCATCATGTCGAACACCTTACCCTCGTAGTTGAGTTTTGAAGTATACTTCAGGGTGTTGTAGATATGCACATTGTCATCACTTGTACCCGACATTATCAGCAAGGGAAGGTTCATATTTTCAGTGCGAAGCAATGCAGATGACTTGTCATATCCCTCTTTATTCTGCTGTGGTGTGAGCATGAAACGCTCTGTATATATCGAGTCATAGAAACGCCAGTCAGTGACCGGAGCCATGGCCACGCCACACTTGAAGCGGCATGCCGGGTCGGAAAGCTCCATCAGCGTCATATAGCCGCCGTAGCTCCATCCGAAGCAGGCTGTACGTTCGGCATCGATATAGGGCTGTGAGGCCATCCATGCGGCGCCGGCGAGCTGGTCGGCAGTTTCACAGATACCAAGCTGCTTATAGACAGCGTCGGACCACTTGCGGTCGCGGAATCCTGTGCCGCGGCCATCCACGGCTGCCACGACATATCCCTGCGAAGCGATATAAAATGCACCGTCCATCTTCCAGCGGTTGGCCACCTCCTGAGAACCGGGGCCGTTATACTGCTGCATCAGCAAGGGATACTTCTTGGCCGGATCAAAATCGGCAGGCGTGATGATGTAGCCATTCATCTCCTGACCTGCACCGTTGGGCACTTTTACGAGCTTCACCTTCGGCGCGGAGGCATATTTGGCCGCGTAAGCCTTGTTAAGCTCTACATCGGCGAGCTTCTTGCCTCCGGCACTCCAGATAGTGTACTGAGTGGGCACGGCCACGGATGAGTAGCTGCGCAGATAATAGTCAAATCCGGTGGAGAAAGATGCGCTCTCCCACCCCTCCTGAGGATGAAGAATATTGAGCTTGCCGCTGCGGCTGACCGAGGCCACATTACGGTTGACCGCGCCAAGGGAGGTAGTCTGCACGTAAGCTGTGCCGCTACGGCCGTCTATGCCGTAGAAAGCTGTCACATTGAAGTCACCGGAAGTCAACGCACGCATACGGCGTCCGCTGTAGTCATATTCATAGAGATGATTGTATCCCGTCTCTTCGCTACCTATGACAAACGACTTGGCTCCATATTTAACCATCTGATATGAGGACGGAGAGAGCCATGCGTCACTCTTCTGCTCAAGGACACGGCGAGCCACGGTGGAGCGGCCGTCCACACTGTAGAGGGTGAGATGATTCTGATCGCGGTTGAGCACCATGGCCATAAGCTGGGAGGATGACGCGCCACCGAATTCCAGCGACGGCACATAATCCTTCTCGCCTATAGGGAGATCCATAGTCTTGAGCTGACGGGAGCTCACATCGCAGGTCATCACGCTGACTATTGAATTGGGAGAGCCCGCAAGGGGATACTTATACGTGTATGCTTCCGGATAGATATCCGAAAGAGGATCCTCCTCGCAGTATGACTTATAGATGTCGAAACTGTAAGCCGGCACAAGTGTCTCGTCAAAACGTATGAAGGCAAGCAGCGAGTCATCCGGACTCCAGCGGATAGTGTTGTTGATACCGAATTCCTCCTCATATCCCCAGTCGGGGGCACCGTATATCACTTTGTTGACCGCACCGTCTTTGGTAATCTGCACGTCAGTGCCATACTCAAGATTGCTGATGAAGAGATTGTTATCGCGCATATAGGCTACCATACGTCCGTCATGGGAGAGAGTGGCACACCGCTGCGCGCCCCCTTCGGAGACTCTCTTCATGGTCATGCGGGCCACATCGTAGACATAATATTCTGCTGTAAAGCTGTAGCGGTATATCTTCTCGCTGTCGGTCCACAGGAGTATCTTGCGGCCATCATCGGAGAGCAAATATCCGTCGAAACCGTCAATCTTCACATCCCCCTTGACCTCGTTGAGATCAAAGAGCTTGCCGGTCATTTTGCCGGTCTTGTAGCTGTAAACTTCAATAGCCTCCTCCGAATCTGAGATACAGGCGTATGACACACCATCTGAAAGCGGTGTCATCTCCCGTACGGCTGCCGGACGGCTGCCGACCGGGTCACAGTAATCGTCGATGGTAAGCGCTTCGGCTGCAGATGCGGATATCGCCATGCACGCAGTCGTCAACACTGATGTCGCAATGCCCCGCATAGGCGCAGCGACCGGTATGAGAATTCTTCTTGACATTAGACTTAAGGGAGTATTGTGTAAAGAGGGCGTCCCGAAGGTGATATATTCGGGACGCTCTCTATATTTATCAATAATTGCGCGCGAAGATGACGCGTTGCGCCGAGGGACGTCCGGTGACTATGCACTTGCCGGGAGTCTTGTCGCCGTCAAGAGGTATGCATCGCAGTGTAGCCTTGGTGTCCTCCTTGATCTTCAGCTCGGTCTCCGTGGTGCCGTCCCAGTGGGCGAGCACAAATCCGCCCTCCTCTATCCGCTGCTTAAACTCTTCGTAGGTATCTACGGTATAGGTCATCCTGTCGCGGCGTTCCTGCGCCTGGCGGAGCAGATTGTGCTGTATATCCTCAAGCAGACGTGTCACATGTCCCGCCAGTCCGTCGAAAGGCACTGTTTCCTTCTCAAGGGTATCACGGCGCATTACTTCCGCAGTCCCCTGCTCGAGATCGCGTGCCCCTACGGCTATGCGCACAGGCACGCCTTTGACCTCGTAATCGGCAAACTTGAATCCGGGACGTTTGTTGTCGGCATCGTCATACTTGACGCTCACGCCCTGTGCGCGAAGTTCATCAAGGAGGGGCTGCACCTTGGCGCTGATAGCCTCCAGACCCGCCGCATCCTTATATATAGGCACGATCACAACCTGTATGGGGGCCAGATGCGGAGGCAGCACGAGACCGTTGTCGTCAGAGTGAGTCATGATGAGTGCGCCCATAAGACGTGTGGAGACACCCCATGAGTTGGCCCATACATATTCAGGTTTGTTCTCTTTATTGACAAAAGTGACATCAAAGGCCTTGGCGAAATTCTGGCCAAGGTTGTGGGAGGTGCCGCTCTGCAGAGCTTTGCCGTCCTGCATCATCGCCTCGATCGTATACGTGTTGAGGGCGCCGGCAAAGCGCTCGTTGGCCGATTTCACACCTATAATCACAGGCATAGCCATATATTTCTCGGCAAATTCAGCATAGATATTGATCATCTGCACTGTGCGTGCCTCAGATTCCTCTGCGGTAGCATGCGCGCAGTGGCCTTCCTGCCACAAAAACTCCGATGTACGCAAGAACATGCGTGTGCGCATCTCCCAGCGCATCACATTGGCCCACTGATTGCAGAGCAAAGGCAGGTCGCGCCAGGAATGTATCCAGTTTTTATATGTGCCCCATATAATGGTCTCGGAAGTGGGACGTACTATCAGCTCCTCCTCAAGTCTTGCCTCGGGATCCACCACTACCCCGGTACCGTTCGGGTCGTTCATAAGACGATAGTGGGTCACTACGGCACACTCCTTGGCGAAGCCCTCCACATGCTCGGCCTCACGGCAGAGGAATGACTTTGGAATCAGAAGGGGGAAATAAGCGTTTTGCACGCCTGTGGCCTTAAACATCTTGTCAAGCGTCTGCTGCATCTTCTCCCAGATCGCGTATCCATAAGGCTTGATTACCATACAGCCCCTCACCGCCGACTGCTCGGCAAGGTCGGCCTTGACCACCAGCTCGTTGTACCACTGAGAATAATTATCTGATCTCTTGGTGAAATTTTTTAATTCTTTTGCCATGATTTAACTTTTTATAGAATACCGGATTGTATCAACGCAGACGCATGGAATCGGCGATTTTGCGATGGTCTGCCATGATCCGCTGATAAGCCATGATGACGGCAATCAACGAGATGAAGGGAGCGCATACCATGGATGACCATGCCACTTGCGCACCGTCTATGATCTGATATCCCAATAAGGCTCCTATGATGATGACGCAAGCGAGCAACATTGTCTCGATAAGACAGAGATTGCGCTGCAGTCTGAAATTCTTGAAGCAGAAGATCGCTATCAGCGGCAGAACGGCAGTCAGCAGCGAAACAGCGAAAAAGTACCAGGTGGATACCCCTTCAGGTGTCTGCGGGTCGGTGGGAATACCCTCCGGAGAGAGTCCCATGGAGGTGAAATTGAACGTCACTGCCTCGGTCTGCAATTGGCCGAGAGAACTAAAGGAGAAGAGAGCCATCAGTACCGTGGCTATGAGCAGCAACACGGATTGCCAGCGTTGGATTACCATTGTAAGACAGGTTGTGGACAACCCCGGAGACCCTCAAGAATTAAGAGTATGGAGATGCCCGGTGATTAATACGCAAATTTAATAATTTTCGACAATATCAGCAAATCTGCAACACTGCTCACCGCACACCATCACACACCATCGCAAACAATCGTACACCGGAAAGATATTTACCGGCAATATCAACCGACCTGATTGAGAAATTGGCGCAAAATTTGTTATAATTATATTAGGCGCGCTCCTTATAGTTTAGGGGTCGTAATATCAACATTTCAGAATATCCGACTATAGCCATGTTAAAAAAAAATACAGAATTGCAGAAATTCATGATTCTGGCCTTCGCCGATCTCAATCATTATGAACTTTCGTCGGCCATTAGCCGGATACGCACATATCTGCAGTCACATCCCGACGCAGCCCTGTCGGATGCTCTTGAAGGTATAGGACGCACGTATGCCTACATGCTCCATTATCTCGCTGCAGGACAACAGGATCCTGAGCGTGAAAGACTTTATTCCGACATACGCGAAGACCTCTACGGTATCGTGAGGGCAATAGAATATAAAGCTGAAGTGGCTGACAGCAGCACTCTCTACTACAACACTGCGCGCAATTGCTCCATCGCTCCCAAATCACCGTCTCTCCTGGCTCGACGCTACCGGACTTTCTCAGACATGGCCACATTGGAAGAGAGAAATGACCCGGGATACGACATGATATTAAAACAGCGCGAGGCGACTCTTCGCGACATTTTTGACTGCGTATGGACTATCCGGCCGGGGCACAAACATCTCATAGAGGAGGCTGCAGCCATCGCTGCGGATAAAGAGACGGATTACACACTCGCATCACTGATCATAGCCGCTCTCACAATGGGTGCGCTGCATACCTACGACCGCGACAAACTGATAGCGCTCCTCGACATTGACTCCAAAGTGTCGCAAAGACTGGGCGCAAGGACTCTCGCCGGCATACTGCTGATACTCTATCGCAACGCGCGAAGACTCGAGAATGACTATACCCTCCGCCTGAGATTCGAGACCTGGACCGACAATCTGCTTAATTACCGCAGGCTCAGAGAGATGGTGATGGTATTGGTGCGTACCGCAGGCTCGCTCGAAATGGCAGGCAAACTCAAAAATGAAGTGCTTCCCGATATCATGAAGGCGTCTCCAGAGATTATGGAAAAACTGAAAAACGGAGAGATGCCGACACATCCGGCCGACCTTGAGGAGAATCCTGAATGGGAGGAGATCATCAATAAGTCCGGACTTAAGGAGAAACTGGGGATGCTCGAGAAGTTGCAACGCGAAGGCGCCGACCTTATGCTCCTCGGATTAGGGAGACTCAAACAGATGACCTTCTTCAATCATATATCCAACTGGTTTTTGCCTTTCTCCATGGACCGCTCGGAGATACGCTCGGCCCTGACGGAAGATGATATGCCTGTAGTGGAGACGGTGGCGGCGATAGACCTCCTCTGCGATTCGGACAAATACAGTTTCTGCCTCACTCTGCCGCATCTCCCGCGCGAACAGCGCAGACAGATGGGAGAAGCTATGAGAATGCAGCAGGAGCAACAGAGCGAGGAATTTAAGGAATATATGCTGAAGAGCACCACACCGGAGTTTGACCGCGAAGCACTCTCCTACGTACGCTCCATATATCGATTCTTCAATTTCTTCCGACTGAAAAACGAATTTGAATCCATCATACAGTTCCCCTTCGACTTCACATCCCTCACGATGCTGGGAAATCTTCTCAGAGAGCGCGAGATTGTGGAGATGGTGGCGGAATATTATTTCCGCAACAAATACTATCCTCAGGCGCTCGGACTGTTTAATGTAATAGCCGATGACTGCAACGAGGGAGCCATCTATGAGAAAATCGGATATTGTTGTCTCGTGACCGGACAACCGTCGAAGGCGCTCGAAAATTTCGAGAAGGCAGAGCTGCTCGAAGATGGAAGCAAATGGCTCAACACGCAGCTGGCACGCGCTGCTTCTGCCGCCGGTG
>CAYSJG010000124.1:0-6337 GCA_964431295.1 uncultured Sangeribacter sp.
GCCGAATTTCTTCTCTATGATAACATTGCGTCCTTTAGGACCGAGAGTCACCTTGACTGCATCGGCGAGCGCGTCGACTCCATTCTTCAGCTCTTCGCGAGCCTTGATATTGAATTTGATTTCTTTAGCCATTGTTTTTCAGATATTGAAAGATCATTATTTTACGATTACAGCGAGTACATCGCTCTGGCGCATCATAAGATACTTGATGCCATCCATCTCGATTTCAGTGCCGGCATACTTGCCATAAAGCACTTCGTCACCCTCCTTGAGCATCATCTCTTCATCCTTTGTGCCTGTGCCTACGGCGAGCACTTTGCCACGGAGCGGCTTCTCTTTGGCTGTATCCGGAATGATGATGCCACCCATTGTGACCTCTTCAGCTGCAGTCGGCTCTATGAGCACGCGATCTGACAACGGTTTGATATTCATAATCTAAAGTTTTATATTGAGTTTTTTTGATATTTTATTGTTTCTACAGGATACAATTAGCAAATACTGTGCCAAAATCATTGTTATAACGCCGGGACACCGCAAAAGTTCTTTTTAATGGCCAATAAGACCAATTAGACCAATTAGACCAATTAGACCAATTAGACCAATTAGACCAATTAGACCAATAAGACCAATAAGACCAATTAGACCAATTAGACCAATTAGACCAATAAGACCAATTAGACCAATAAGACCAATTAGACCAATTAGACCAATTAGACCAATTAGACCAATTAGACCAATACGATGAAAAGAGCGCATCAAGTCAATGACGCGCTCTTGCTATATCTCTTGTAAGATAGAATCCTGCCTTATTTCTTATAAAGTATATAGGCCTTGGTGGGGGCGAGCTGGCCTTTCAGCTTGCCGTTCTTCACCTTGAATTCCTGACCGTATACCACATCCTTGTATGTACCGTCGGGCAGACCGGTGGGTAGATCCACGAAATTGGCATAGTCAAAAAGATTGACAACTGCGGCACCTTTTTTGCCACGATTGACAAGAAGTACCTGTCCGTTGTCTGAGATCTGCACATCCTCTTTCTGTCCGGCCATGTCACCGCGGAATTTATTTACCGCCTTGACGTCGGGATGCATAAACTCGGCATCGCCTCTCGCACCGGCTACATTGTCGCCCCAGACATTATCCTTGCTGCTTCCGGCGGGACGGCTGAAGAAGAGTGGCACACCGTTCTGACGCGCGGTAAGAAATACCCATGCGGCACGTATCTGCGCCGGCGTAAGATGAGCCGACTCGTGAGCATTGCAGTAGGTGTCGTGGCTCTCCACCCATGTAGTGAGAAATTCCGGAGCGGCCTCGTGATGCCAGGATATTACATCCATACCGGCTGCCGACTTCTTGTCGAGCATCTCACGGATCACATGGCCGTAGCTCGAGGCTGTCTGACCGAAATAGTCGGCATACTCCTTCTCAGGGACATTGCGGTCCTGAAGCACCTCGCCATATACAAAGAGACTGTCGTAAGGGACAGCGAGCTTTACCCCCTTCACACCCTTGCGCCCTGTGGCTACATCCCAGAAGTCATTGACCTTGACTCCGGAGGCTGCATCCACCGGATCGCTGTGCACACCGATATGCTTGGCCGTATCATAGCGGAAACCTTTCACGCCGAGACCTAACAGCTCGTTGACAAATTCGAGATAATATTTCTGAAACGCCGGATTCTCCGTATTCACATCCGGGAGTCCTCCGGAGCCTTCCAGTGTGCACTGACGGCGGTCGTTATAATCACGTATGGGAGTCAGGCCTGTGGAGTGATACATCTTGTCGCGTCCTCCTACAGCCTTGTAGAATTCAGGAGTCACCGCATCGATGTCGAAAGAGGTATGGTTGGGGAGTACATCCACAATCACCTTGACATTATACTTGGCCGCAGAGTCCATCATGACCTTCAGCTGGTCGCGCGTACCCACGATAGGATTGCCGATCTTCCAGTCAGTGGGCTGGTAATAGTAATACCAGTTGCCCTCCTCGGGAACATCGCTGAAAAGTTTTTCGATACTGCCTCCGGGAGCGTAGCAATGCTGCACGGGGGAAGTCTGCACCATGGTGTAGCCGGCATCGGCGATATTCTTCATATTATCGGCGATGACGGGGAAACTCCAGCTCCAGGCATGAAGTATCACATCGGTATTTACCGCGTCGGGATCAACCGTGATGCGGTCCTTTGCTGCCGCGGGCATCATGGCGACACACGCCAGTCCTCCCAGCAACAGGTGTCGTGAAGAAAAAAGTTTAGCCATATTGATTAATTGTTGATAATTCTCTTTGCGCCTATATAGCGGTTGAGATAATAACCCTCATAATTGCTTATCTTAACACCTTTGATGGAAGCGTGGATGAAGGTAAACGTACCCTTCTCATTGTCGGCGGTCACCACTATACCTACATGCCCCACATTCTTGCCGCTGGAGCGGGAGGTGAAAAATACGAGATCACCCTTGCGGAGCTCGTTCTTGGCCACGGGCGTTCCCTGCGTGTACTGCTGGCGGGAGGAGGGGGAGATGTTGTAGCCAAACTGGCGGTAGACGTATGACGAAAATCCGGAGCAGTCGAAAGCCGAGGGGCCTTTGGCACCGTGACGATAACGCTTGCCGATGTGAGTACGCGCCTCCTTGAGGAGATCGTCGATCATCGCGGAGCTTTCATCAGAGAGCCCGCCGGCCTCTTCCCGATTCTTTATATCGTCGAGGATTATGTCCGAGATTATCTTGGTATCAATGCGCTGCTTGCCTACATTGGCAAGCTGATGCTTGTGGGCCGCGAGATGTGCGCCGCTGGCTTTGGATGTTTTGGGCGCTCCAAAAGAGCTTGCCACACAGGCAAATATACATATAGAAGTTAAAACTGTACGTAATTTCATGTTGTTATAGTTGGCGGCAAACTTAAAGTATTACTTTAAAATTTTAGCCTCTTGGCCGCGTTCCGTCTGCCGTTTCAATTATTCCGCTTTCAAAATTATAAAATAATTACTTTAACTCCAAATTTTAAGACCTTAATTTATAATATTTTAATATTCTGCACACATCTGCGGCCTATGTGCAACATTCGTCAGCTCCTCAAAAAATTCACATCCTAATATTGTATATTACAGAATAAATGAGTAATTTAGAGGCCTATGACAACAACCTCTACATCAACATCCCACACAGCTGCAGACGGACGACGACAACTGCAGGATTACAGCGAAGCAATCGACAAATCCGCGAAACGCGTCTTCGATGCTATGGAAAGCCGCTCCTCCGCAGAGGAGATGGAGCGGCTGAGACGCGCATTTGAATTTGCACGCGAGGCTCATGCCAATCAGAAACGCAAGACCGGAGAGCCATATATCATCCACCCGATAGCGGTAGCGCTGATAGCGGCCACTGAAATCAACCTTGACGTCAACTCGGTTATTGCGGCGTTTCTGCACGATGTCGTGGAGGACACGCCACACACCATCGAAGAGATTGAAGAGATGTTCGGCAGCGATGTCGCATTCCTCGTCAGGGTAGTCACCAAGCAGAAAAAGGAGAAATACGAGATGTCCAAACAGCTTGACAATTTCAAGCAGATGCTCAACTCCGTGCAATATGACATCCGCGCGCTTCTCGTGAAGCTTTCAGACCGACTCCACAATATGCGCACCCTCTCCTCCATGCGCACCGACAAGCAGATGAAAATTGCCGGAGAGACCGACTATTTCTATGCGCCGCTCGCCACACGCCTCGGACTCTACGACGTCAAGACCGAGCTCGAAAACCTCTCGCTCAAATTCAGATGCCCGCAGGAATACAGCGAGCTCGTAAGCAAAATCGAAGCCGACGAGGAGCGCAACCACGAGAATCTGCGCATCTTCACCGAAGAGATATCATCGCTGCTCAAGAGAAACGGTATCAAGACAAGGGTATATTCCGATTACCGACGTCCCTACAGCCTCTGGCGCAAGATGCACAAGTATGGCGATGACTTCGATCATCTCAAATACCGTCACTTCGTGGACATTGTCTTCAAGGAGGAGGACGATGTCAGCGAGAAGACCATGGCGCTGAAGATATACTCACTGCTTACAGACAGATTTAAAGAGAAGCCCGGAGGGATTTCCAACTATATCGACTCGCCCAAAGAGAACGGATACCAGAGCTTCCATCTCAAACTCCTTGCCGACTACGGACGATGGGAAGAGGTGCATATCTCCAGCGAACGGATGGTGCGCAATTCCAAATACGGATACCTCTCCGACCGCTCAGAAGGGAATATCCGACGATGGATCAATAAGTTCAGAGGGGTGCTTCGCGACATCTCACAGCAGGCGCAGGACAGCAACAACTTCATGGAAAATGTGGTTGCCAGTTTCTACAACGACGACATCATGACCTTCTCTCCCAAAGGGAAGCCTGTAATATTGCCGCAGAAATCCACAGCCATCGACTTCGCCTACGAGATACATTCCGAGCTGGGACGACACGCCAAGTATTGCCGCGTCAACGACAGAATCACCTCCATAAAGGCCCCGCTCCATCGCGGAGATATCGTGGAGATCGTGACCGACCCGGACTGTCACCCGGACTCCTCATGGCTTGACCATTCGGTAAGCTACAAGGCACGCAAAGCCATCAATTCATATATCGGCAAGCTCCCCAAGCCGGAATACCGGCGATGCTGCTGCTGTCATCCCATTCCCGGCGAGGAGGTGATCGGATTCAAAGACGCTGACGGCAAAATCACCATACATAAGCGCGATTGCCCGGTGGTCATCAGGCTCGTATCCCAGCAGGGCGACAACATCAAGCCCGTCACCTTCACCCCCGACGAGACTCTCTATCCCGTGGAACTCGACATAACATGTATCGACCGGCGCCACATGCTCATCGACATCATGGAATGCATCTCCAACAAGCTCAATCTCTCTGTGGAAAGCATCAATACCGTCACCAAGGATTTCATCGTCATGCTTACCATCAAGCTGGGAGTACACTGCTTTGACGAACTGCAGTCCATCATGAGTCATGTACGCGAAATACCGGATGTCGACGAGGTGAAGGCCCGCATACTCAATTGATGGCGGGACTATATATCCATATACCGTTTTGCCGCAGCAAGTGCATATACTGCGACTTCTTCAGCGGCAGCGCATCGATAGCCGACTGGAAGGCGTATACCTCGGCACTCGAAGGTGAACTGCGGCAACGTCTCGGAGAACTGGCTCAGATCGACACCGCATATATAGGCGGAGGCACACCCTCGCTGATGCCCGCCGACATATTCACGGATCTCATACGCAGCATACGCCGGATCATCTCCACAAGCGGCATGGAATTGACGCCTGACGCCGAATTTACCATTGAGGTCAATCCCGACGACATCTGCCACTCCGACTCAGAGACTCACGACAGCATCGGAGAAGAGAAGATGCAGGCATGGCTGGCAGCCGGAGTCAACAGGGTCAGCATGGGGATCCAATCCTTTGACGACTCGGAATTGAAAGCCATAGGACGCCGGCACAACGCCTGTCAGGCGATAAATGCATACCATCTCCTGAGCCGACACTTCAGCAATATCAGCATCGACCTGATGTACGGACTCCCCGGACAGACTATGGAAAGCTGGCGCCACACCGTCTCACAGGCCATCGGCCTCAGACCCTCTCACATCTCCGCCTACTCGCTGATGTATGAGGAGGGCACACCGCTTACCATACTCCGCAATCAGGGACGTATCGCCGAACTGCCGGAGGAGACGACCCTGAGGATGTCTGAACATCTGCGTCACACCCTTGCAGACGCCGGATATGAACAATACGAAATTTCCAATTTCTCCCTCCCCGGCCGCCGCTCGCGCCATAACTCATCATACTGGCGCCGCGAACCATATCTCGGACTCGGCCCTTCGGCCCACAGTTATGACGGCCGCCGCCTGCGCAGAGCCAATCCGCCACGCATCAGAGAGTATATCGCCCGCTTCAGTCAAAAGAATATCGATTGCGACACACCTTTCTATACCGAGGAACACCTCACGGACGCCGAACTGATGGAAGAAGCGATTATGCTCGGCCTGCGCACTGCCGAGGGGATAGATCTGACATTATACCGCAATACATTCGGCGAAGCGGCCGCATCCCGCCTCCTGACAAAAGCTAAAAAATCTCAGCATGACGGCCTGCTGACACAAGATCGCAACCGGCTACGACTGACCACCAAAGGCATAATGCTCTCAGACGCAGTAATCCTCTCGCTATTTGACGCCGTGTAAGCAATCTAAGGTCCTTAAAGTCCAAAAATCCCAAAAGTCCCTAAAGTCCTTAAAGTCCCTAAAGACCCTAAAGACCTTAAAGACCCTA
>CAYSJG010000125.1:0-1577 GCA_964431295.1 uncultured Sangeribacter sp.
ATTGCAAAGTCTGTCTCAGTACAGAAGAATAATATTGATTATTAACATAATTAATGATTCTAACCCTGTTATACTTAACATTCCGATTATGATTAGATCAATAAGAATAATAATATGTTCGTTTTTGTTAATGATGTCAATTCCTTCCTTTGGTCAAAGTTTCTCTGTAGTTAGCTTGGAGAACCTTCCCATGGATTTGACCGGATCAACACAATCTCGAACTGATCTCAATGGTAAAAAATGTGGTCTCATCAAGGTGCAGTGTGTGCTGGATGATGTGAATTTTGCTGGCAACATAATAGGTAATATCGAACATAAAGATGGAGAATATTGGGTGTATATAACGGAAGGCTCCAAACAATTGTCAGTCAGACATTCCAAACTACTTCCTCTTGACGTGGAATTTAAGACCTCTTTACATGACGGCATTAGGTCTTCCTTCACCTACCGTTTGACATTATCCATTCCTGAAGAAATATACAGTTCTATACTGACACGACGCACCGATGCACCAGTAGCGCCAAACAAACAATCAAATATAGCAACGCCTTTAAATACTACTCTTTCCGGAATCGTAACAGATAGAAAAGATGGAGAACCTTTAATAGGCTGCACTGTATTGTGTAAAAACACCAATATGGGCATTGCCGGTGACTTAGACGGTCATTTTACATTGGAGAATGTAAAGCCAGGGTCCACAATTGAAGTGAGTTATATTGGATATAAGCGAAAACAGATAACATTTACGGGCAAGATACCCCCTCATATAGACATCTCTCTTAAAACAGGACGGGGCATAGAGAAAGAGGAGTACTTTTACGACCCCAATGATACCGCAGAATATTTTGACCTAAGCGGGGAAAAACTGCCGCAACGTCCGTCAAAGAAGGGAACCTATATCAGAATGTATGACGGTAAAGCAGAAAAGATCTCAATTAACTAAAAATTGCCATATATAAATCTCATATGAAAACTGTGATACATTATATATATTTCTTTATGCTTCTTGTATGCTCTGTATTTAATTCGAGTGCGCAAGAGCTAGTTGTAAAAGATTTTATTCATTTACAGAATGATTTGTCTGCTCGTGCAGTAAGCACTCGCCGACTAGATTCTAATGGTAATCTTTGTGCCCTAGTTAAGGTAGAATTTGCCGTGCCTGATTCTAAATTTGAAGGATATGTAATCGGAGATGTTGCCAATACCAATAGCACATATTGGGTGTATATGTGTGGTAAAAATCCGGCAAGCCGTCACATGACTGTCGCGGTTGATGGTTTTCTCCCATTAAACATTTATTTTTCCGATTATGGGATTAAATCTCTGGCGGATGGAGAAACATATAAACTTACAATATCTTTGCCAGAGGGTTATTCAATCAGTGAAAGCAAGAAAACGCCAAAGCACCTTTCTGTTGCTTGTGTCAAAGATAATGAGCGATATTATTTCTCTGAAAAGGAATGGGATAATTTTGATAAAGACCAAAAATCTGAATATTCTATATTAGGATTAACGATTATTGATGCCGGCCATGAGTTAATTCTTGCGCTTAACGATGCTTCTGAGGAAGCCGTCGA
>CAYSJG010000125.1:1587-6267 GCA_964431295.1 uncultured Sangeribacter sp.
ATTGGGGCCATCCTGTAGTGGAAATACCAACTCTTTCCCCATATTCAACCCCAACCGAAGATTTTGAAGGAATGTTGAATACCTCTAAAATGTTAGGTGACGCTTTAAAATGGGGTATTCGTTACCCTGCGGCTTCGTTGGCCAGGGATTATAAAGCTTTCCCCGGCGACAATACTATATGGTATCTACCGTCTGCGGGAGAACTGAATATCATCGGAAAAAATATGGAAGAACTGACACCTCTGTTGGAGAAATATGGGGGTAAAGGTTTCTCAAACTCAAATAAAGATGGTAGTTGGAATCCTGTGGGCCATTGGAGATGGACTTCTACAGTTGAAGATAATACTAAGTATGCTTATGCCTTATCAGGCACATCTTTTAAGGGCGGTGGATTTCATCGAAATGATATGTATGATAAGAATAAAGTAAGGCCTGTGACCCTTGCATCAAAGAAAGTAATTGATTCCTCTGATAAATGGAAACAAATGCTAGCGGTTCTTTGCTATTCCAAAAAGCACAATGATTATTTTTATTATAATGACATCACATTATCAAATATGATGAGTGAAGATAAGTCAAGAGACCTTATTCCCGTTGGAATAGTACTTACCGATGGTGATCACTCATTCATACTTGCCATGCAGGATGCAATTCCGGATAAAGTCATCTGGGGTCCGCCTGTTGATGTAGCTACACTTCCGAACATAACGAAAGAAAGTGAAGTATATAAAGATATGAATGGTATTGCAAATACGGATGCTATGATGAGATTTGCAAAAGATATGAATTTGAAATACCCGATATTAGATGCCGTAACAAATTACAAAGCGTTCCCGGAAGATAGAATCTCATGGTATCTCCCATCGTCAGGAGAACTACTGATTGTGGATAAATATAAAAATTACATTAACGACATATTGACTGAATTCAATTATAACAAATTATCTGATTGGTATTGGCCTTCCACTGAAGAAAAGGAGGAAATTTCATGGTTAGTTCCTGCAGATTATGGTTATCTTGATGATCAGCCTAAAAACAAAACAACTGCAAATGTTAGGGCGGTTGCAAGTCTTCGGTTATTGAAATAGATTAAGTTTAGACCAGACACAATGATTATTTTGAACTATGATCAACGTGGAAATACTTATTCCAAACGACTTGTTACAAATAATATAAACACCTTTGCAAATATATGTTTTAAGATATGTGTAAGTCTGTAAAATATATTGTCTTTGTATATCTTCTGTTATTATGCGGAATGATAGCATCTGCGAGCATCAGAATTACTTCAGAAGTGAAAGAATCGCCATATGATATTTCTGCACGTACAGAAAAAAGGCTGGATCTCAATGGGATGGGGTGCGCTCTTATAAAAATTGAGATTCCCATTGAAAATGTCAGATTCGATGGTAACATTGTAGGAGAGATTCAATTTCACACCAATGAATATTGGGTTTATATGACAGATGGCTCAAAACAACTAAGAGTACATATTCCTGGGGAAACAAACTTATTATTGACATTTGCTCCCCTAGCTTCTTTGCGAACATATTCAGCTACGACAGAGGTAACAGGAGGCAATGGCCATTCTATAGAGGATGCCGTTTTAAATTATGAGAATAGAGCAAAAGCTATAATCAAAGATAGCACCATTATAAACAACATCCGTCATGAAGCATATCGGCATATGCTTACAGCAAGAGATGTTAGTCACATTATGCTACCCATTGGTAAAACACCTGATGAAAGCATTGCAAATAAAACCAAACTTGATTCTATTCGACAAGAAATCCTGAACGGCGCCAGTTTTGAGGATATGGCTGTAAAATACTCATCCGATCCATCAGCGAAAAACAATAAGGGGCATATGGGATGGATAAATCATGAATCGCTTCCTTACCCTTTCATTGAGGCCGCTTATGCAACTGAAAAGGGGAATATTTCTGCGGCGTTTGAAGATTCTCCATATGGGTTTCACATTATTCGAGTTGAAAATGAGAAAAAGAATCCTGGGAAATTTAGAGTTCGACACATAATGAAAACGACTTCTAAACTGTCAGAACAGGAGAGCAACATAAAGAAGATGGCTATTGATTCCATTTATTCGTTGTTGATTAACGGTGGAGACTTTGAGGCTATCGCCAAAGTTGAGAGTGAAGACCCGGGCAGCAAAAAGATGGGAGGCGAGCTTCCTATTTTTGGCTTAGGAATGATGGTGCCTGAATTTGAGAATATGGTTGTATCACTCAAAGATGGAGAAATATCTAAACCTTTCACAACAGCGTATGGATATCATATCGTTCAACGATTGGAATCGATTCCGTTTCCGGCTTATGAAGAAATGCTGCCCGTAATAAATAAAGCTATTGAAAAAGATTCTCGACGCACTGAGCCTCGAAGAGATAAACTTACAAAGTTGCGCAACCTATATGGTATCAAATTGAATAAAGCAACTCTTACGAATGCTCACGACATCATCACTAATGGCGGTGGGTTAAATTCTTTAACTGTTGCAAAACTAAAGCAAGATAATTCATTATTAGCTAAGTTTGGAGAGCAAACTTTGACAATTAGTGATGTGGCTTATCAATTGCCATCATACAGTCAAGATGTAAAAATTGCGGGGTTATCGGAGTTCGATAGAGTCGCAAATGAGCAGCTTGATATACTTACTGAAAACATAGTAAGAGCGCAATTGGCAGAATATCCCGAATATCTAAATTATTTATCAGAATAGGGAACTGGAACCCAATCACGGAAATACAATTCGATATATTATGGATATGTTCAAAAGAATTATAATAACATTGGTAATTGTAATACTGGGATCAACATATATCAATGCACAGGAGCTTAAGCTCGAATCAGTGGCAATGGAGATGATGACACAAACGGTACCTATGCAGCGCCAAGACCTAAATGGGCAAGTATGTGCTTTGGTGAAAGTAATTATGCCCGGCGAAAAGGTCGTTTTTGAAGGTAGTGTAATTGGAGAGTGCCCCTATAAAACATCTGAATATTGGTGCTATCTCAGTCCCGGAACAAAGTCACTGAAGATAAAGTATCCCAATCTGCCCCCGCTTTTGGTCGACTTCACAGAATATTTTGGGAGCGGGGTCAAGAGTAATCGCATATATAATATAGTTATAAGAGTACCACAAAGCAAAAGGGATATTCACAAAGGTCCTTTAAAGGGTTCTTTTAGGCTTGAAGATCCAAAGGATGTCCGGTTATTTTATATTCATTCATCCTCTGGTAAACGTGATTTGGTTTCTGTCCTGCAAACAGATAGTATTTTTTTCAACTTTTCGGAAGGCAGGTATGGTAAACCTGTTGGCCAAGGACAGGGTACACCCTATCTGAATTTTAAGATTTCCGAAGCTCACGAAGGAGATTCTCTTATATTACTAACATCAAATAAAGCATATATAAGTCATTCGACAGTTATTACTCTCAAGGATATTGTTAATGGAACAATAAGTTTGAATTATCCACAAAAAAAGAAACGCAAACCATTTAAAGTATCTTTATATGATTGTATTAATAAGGATACTCTGCCGGAAATCAACATTGGGTTATTTGAAAAGAAAGATAATGGTTGGAAAGATTACATAGAAACTTTTTTCACACGCTTTGCTAATAATAGAAATAATCCAGACGAGATGTGTAAATATATGGAAATCGACAAGACTTATGTTGTTAAATTTGATCATAATGATGCTATTAACAATCATCATTATCGCGGATTGTGGGATTGGGATGAAGAAGTTGTTATAAATCCGTTGGAAGAATCTGACGTAAATATAAAAGTCAGACCTTATGACACTCCATCCTTGGACTTTTGGATTGGCACTAAGAGAGAAGGAAGTGAAATTAAGATAATTCCGGCAAATGGGAAATTCCCTGAATATTTCCAATGGCAAAATAAATCTAATATATATAGACAAGGAAGCTTTTATCAATTTCAAGGCTTTCCAATTATATTCCCGACAACATTCAATTTCAGTTCTGATGGCTATAAAACTATGCAAGTATCTTTTTATGATACACCCCCATCCGCATATTATGTCAGTAACTTAAAAAATGGGAAAACGGTATTCATGATGAATGAAGGGGATTCATCAGAAATCGAATACTATGAATATCGGAATGGTAAACTTAGAAAAAGAAAGGATTAATTACGCACATACATCTATGTCTTTTGTCCTTATTACTTTAACAAAATCAAACTTAAGTTAAGAATATATGGTGAGAACGAATCGATAATTCTTATGTATACAAAAATAGACGAATAAATGCAAAAGATATTACTTATAATATTGGGGTTATTAACTGTTCTTCGATTTGAAACAATCGAGGCTCAGATTATATCGGTTAAATCTGTGAATATGGCTACAACCGACTTATCGGCGAAGACAAATTCTCGATATGATTTGAATGGAAATCCATGTGCATTAGTAAAAGTATTACTACCAATCGCTAACGCCCAATTCGAAGGTAATATAATTGGTAATTGTGATTTTAAGACCAATGAATACTCGATATATCTTACTGATGGCTCGAATACATTAATAATCAAATGTCCTGGAGCTCAGTCTCTTTTGATTGACTTCCATGAATTTGGCATAGATAGATTGCAGGGAAAAATTACCTACAATCTTGATTTATGTTATAGAAATT
>CAYSJG010000126.1:0-6263 GCA_964431295.1 uncultured Sangeribacter sp.
ATGCACCCACTCCCACTCCCCCACCCGCACCACACCCCCGCCCCCCCTGCGTTAACATTTTTTGTGAGATGGGGTCTTATTTTAGAGTAAAGAATTCAAATGGTTTATCTTGTAGGTCGTGCCCTGTACATACCGGCCGGGCACTTCGACTGTGTTTATCGACAGTGTATATCGACTGAGCAAGTGGTCTGTGTATATTGACTGTGCATCTCGTCTTCCGATTGTCGCGAAAAATTGCTAATTTTGTATTCTATGAAGAATATACGCAATTTTCTCTTGAGTGTCGGTGCGTGTGCTCTTTGTCTCAATGCTTATCCCTGGGGACAAAAAGGACATGATGTGGTAGCTTATATAGCTGAGTGTCATCTCACTCCTGCTGCCAAAACTGCGGTAGATTCTATATTCGACGGCAAGAGTCTCGTCTATTGGGCCAATTGGCTTGACAATGCTTCGCATACTCCGGCCTACGAATATACTCTGACATGGCATTATAAGAATGTGGATGCGGACAAGACGATTGAAAATATGCCCGAAGTGAAGTCAGGAGATATCCTGACAGCTCTGGAAAGTCAGGAGCTTGTACTGGCAGATACAGCTCTGTCCAAGGCCGACAGAGCGCTGGCGCTTAAGATAGTGACACATCTCTACGGCGATCTGCATCAGCCGCTGCATCTCGGCCGCCTCACCGACCGGGGGGGCAACAGGCACTACGTGAAATTTTTCAGGCAGGGCACAAATCTTCATAAGATATGGGACAGCAATCTTCCGGAAGCCGCGCATAAGTGGAGCTATACCGAGTGGCAGCGTGAGATAGACAGAGCCACCCCGCAGGAGGTGACGGAGATACTTGCTCCCGGTTCACCTGTCGGGTATGGCCGGGAAACGAGCCTCCTCTGCAAGCGTATTTATGATGCCACTCCCGCAGATACTACCGTGGAGTATTCATATATAGCCGATTGGACACCGACTTTAGAGCAGCAGCTGCTCAAAGGAGGATTGAGACTTGCGGATACGCTCAATCGCATATTCGATCCTGATTACAAATCGCCCCAGGTGGAGAAACCGACAGAATGATATGGCAATGAGAGATTTTAATGACGGCGATATGCATAATGGCGATGATTCAGGCGAATCACCCAATTCTCTCCCCTATCTTAATCTTCCCGCTGTAAGAATGCGTACCACGGTTGACAAAGGCTTGCTTAAGGTCTTTGATCCGCTACGCGACAAGTTTGTGACACTCACTCCGGAAGAATATGTGCGCCGACATTTTACTGAATACATGATGTGTCAGCTTCATTATCCCAAATCGCTGATGGCAAATGAGGTCGGCATATCGGTCAACGGATGCGCGCGACGCTGCGACACCGTGATATACAATCCCGACGGCTCACTGCTGATGATTATCGAATATAAGGCGCCGGATGTCAGAGTGACTCAGGAGGTCTTTGACCAGATCGCAAGATATAATCTCGCGCTGAAGGCACGTTATCTTGTAGTGTCCAATGGTCTGAGGCATTATTGCTGTGTTATTGATTATCAGACCGGCAGCTATCATTTTATCCCGCGTATACCTGATTATCTCGATATGCGCAATCCTCATTCTGAAAATTAAAATCATGTCCGATACTCCCGATTATAATTACCTCGATTCTCTTAATCCAGCCCAGCGGGCAGCTGTCGAGTATAATGACGGACCTGCCTTGGTAATAGCCGGAGCCGGGTCAGGCAAGACGCGTGTGCTGACATATAAAATTGTCCATCTTATACGGATGGGATATCAGCCTTACCGCATACTTGCGCTGACATTTACCAACAAGGCTGCCCGCGAGATGAAAGAGCGTATCACACAGATTGTCGGCGAAAAGATCTCGTCAAGGCTCTGGATGGGTACTTTCCACTCTATCTTTCTCAGGATACTTCGACGCCATGCAGAGCTCTTGGGCTTCAAATCCAATTTTACAATCTACGACACCACCGACACGCGCTCTCTTCTTAAAATGATCATCAAAGATATGGGGCTTGACGACAAGATTTATAAGCCGGCCTCCATAGCTTCGCGTATCTCCAATCAGAAGAATGCGCTGATAGATGCGCAGACATATATGCAGGATGAGGACAACCGCAGGCTGGATGCCAAAGCCAAGATACCCATGTTTGGCAGGATATTCTCCCTGTATGAAGAGAGATGCCGCATCAACGGAGCCATGGATTTCGACGACATACTCTTCTATACCAATGTCCTGCTGCGTGACAATCCCGACGTCTGCCGTCATTATCAGGAATTTTTCAGATATATACTTGTAGACGAATATCAGGACACCAACTTTGCGCAGCATCTCATCATCACGCAGCTCACGGGCGATGAGCAGCGTCTCTGTGTAGTGGGCGACGATGCGCAGAGCATATATTCATTTCGCGGCGCCAACATCTCTAATATCCTCGAGATGAAGAAGCGGTATCCGCGTCTGCAGATTTTCAAGCTTGAGAGAAATTATCGGAGTACCAAGAATATCGTCGGCGCGTCAGGCTCCCTGATAGATAAAAACACCCGTCAGATGAAGAAGCAGGTCTACTCTGAGAAGGAACAGGGCGACCCCATCATGGTGATGTCGACGTATTCGGATATCGAGGAGGCTTATCAGGTAGCCAACCTCATCAGTGCTACGAGGATGACACATCATGACAGTCTCGAGGAGTATGCCGTCCTCTACCGCACCAATGCGCAGAGCCGCATATTGGAGGAAGCTCTGCGCAAACGCAACATCCCCTATCGTATCTACGGAGGACTCTCTTTCTATCAGCGCAAGGAGATCAAGGATGCCATCTGCTACTTCAGACTGGCGGTCAATCCTGATGATGACGAGGCGCTCCGGCGTGTCATCAATTATCCGGCAAGAGGTATCGGCGATACTACGCTCGGGAAATTGCAGGCTGTCGCCAACGAGCAGCGCGTCAGTATCTGGCAGGTGATATGTGAGCCTGACAAATACAAACTTCCTGTCAATGCCGGCACGCTTCGCAAGCTGGAGGCTTTCAGGGATGTCATATCGGAGTGTCTTGCGGCTGTGGGCAGGGGGGAGAATGCCTATGAATTGGGTCAGCTTATCTATAACCGCACAGGTATGCTCGCTGTACTCGCTCATGACAACACTCCGGAGAGTATCTCTCGCTCGGAGAATCTTACCGAACTTCAGAGCGGCCTGAAATATTTTGTCGAGTCACGCATGGAAGAGGGTAACGAGGATGTCAGTCTGCAGGATTTTCTCAACGAGGTGTCGCTGGCCACTGATCAGGATGTGTCGGACGATACGGATGAGCCGAAAGTCACGCTCATGACCGCGCATGCTGCCAAGGGTCTTGAATTTGATCATATTTTCATCGTAGGTGTGGAGGAGGAACTCTTCCCATCCTCCATGAGCATGGACTCCATGGCGCAGGTGGAGGAGGAACGCCGTCTGCTCTATGTCGCCATCACACGTGCGGGCAAGACTTGTGTGATGACCTACGCATCGTCGCGTTTCCGCAACGGCCAGACCGTCATGACACGTCCCTCCAGATTCCTCAGTGATATTGACAGGAAATATCTTAAATTGCAGACATCATCTGACCTTCCCTCCTCCAATGGAGGATATTTTGTGAATCCGGCCGGTAATTACCGCAAAAATTACGGCGGCAATTCATACGGAGATTACACCGGAGGTCGCGGCAGCAGTTCAGGATATACCGCCGCAAGGACTTCCGGCAACGGCGATTATCGCAGCTATGGAGCGGGAGCGCCTGATGTGCCGGGAGCGGGAGCTACCTCTTCGCGTAAGCATACCGGCTCGAATAAGATCAAGATGACAAACTTCACAAATTCAGCCGGAGGAGATGTGGAAAAATTATCTCAGACAGCGGATGGAGCCATCCGTATAGGCACGATAGTGGTCCACTCAATCTTCGGCAGAGGAGCGGTGATAACTATCGAGAATATCTCCGGCAATGAAGTGATGGTAGTCAATTTTGACAGCGTAGGCATGAAGAAATTGCTGCGCCGCTTTGCCAAAATCACAGTTGAGCAATTCTAAGAGCGCGTTCCTTAAAATGACAGTTTTCAGTCCATCCTGTCGCGATAGTCGGTGTAAGAGAAATTTCTGAGATTCTCTGTAGTGCCGTCTGCGCGGGCAAACCAGATGGAGGGATGCTGTATGCCGTTAAACATGTGCGTCTTTACGGTGGTATAATGATTCATGTCGAGGAATCGCAGACGGTCACCGGCCTTCAATGGTGTGTCAAAACGCCATGTGCCTATATAGTCGCCGCTGAGACATGAATTGCCTCCCATGCGGTACTCGTAGCCTGTGGTCTGATAATCCGTGAGATCTTCCGGAAGGGCCTCGGCGATGCACGGCTTGTACGGCATCTCCAGACAGTCAGGCATGTGACAAGCGAAGGAGGTGTCGAGGATGGCCGTGCGTATGCCGGCGTTTTCCACCACATCAAGCACTTCCGCCACAAGGTCGCCGGTCTGCCAGGTGAAGGCGCTCCCGGGCTCCATGATTATTTCTATGCCGGGATGACGGCTCTTGAATCCTCGTATCAGCTTTGCAAGATGCTCTATGTCGTACCCCTTGCGGGTAATCAAATGGCCACCTCCCATATTCAGCCATTTTATATGCTCCAGATGCTTGCCGAATTGCTCTTCAAATGCCGTCAATACTTTTTCGAGAGCATAAGAGTCGGACTCGCACAACGCGTGAAAATGCAACCCTTCTATACCTTCCGGCAATCTCTTCAGGTCGGCGGCATCGACTCCAAACCGGCTTCCCGGCAGCGAAGGATTGTAGATGTCAGTCTCCACTACCGAACAATGCGGATTGACGCGCAGACCTGCGCTCACTCTGCGGTCCGGCGCAGAATTGCTGTTGTGCGACTCCAGATGACTGCGAAACTTTTCATATTGGGCCACCGAATTGAATGTGATATGCGAGCAACCATTCAAAAATTGAGGGAAAGTAGTGTCAGTATATACCGGGCAATATGCGTGCACATTATGCCCGAGATAGTCGAGCGACAGCTGCATTTCGTTGAGAGAGCTTGCCGTAGAAGCATCGAAATACTCCGAGATGACCGGAAATGTCTTCCAAAGTGCGTTAGCCTTAAGAGCCATGATGATCTTCACCCCTGCCCTTCTCTCCGCCTCTTTGAGCAGCTTGAGATTTCGGCGCAGTTTCTCCTCGTATACTATGTAATATGGCGTAGGTATATTCTGTTCGACAGTCATTTTTAGAAAGATATGCGTCCTTTTTTTGCCTGGTCCACCATTTTCTTGCCCGGCATAAGATAAATTTCAAGTCTGCGGTTGCGGTCACGGTTTTCCATGGAGTCATTGCTTACCAGAGGCATCTCGTCGGCCATGGCGTAAGAGAAGAGATAGTCGGTCGGTGAGCCTGAAGCTTCAAACCAATCGGCCACAGTGTTGACTCGGTCAGTGGTCAGCTGGTCACGGTATGTGGCTGAACCGCTGTTGTCAGTGTGCATTACCAGCAGCACTCTGTACATGTCCGGATCATTGAGATATCGGCGTATCGGATTCAGATATTCCTCCGCTTCCTTTTTGAGTTCTGTGGAATTAGGACCAAAGAGAAGATGTGCCGGTATGGTGAGCAGCAATACCTCCTTGTTGCGGAATGACTCTACGGTACATTCTCCCTTAGGGCCGAATTTGCCGTTGAGCAGACGGTTTTTGGCCTCGCGTGTCTGAAACTGCTGTATAAGCTCGCTCTGTTTGCCTGTCTCCACAGAGTTGATCATCTCGATGAAGTCCAGATCATCGAGTGGCCGGTCATCGGTCTGTGCCGAGACTTCGAGATACGGCAGGAGCGCTATTATGGACGCAGCTGCATATTTATACAAAATCTTCAAGAGATTCTTCATATTCCAATTCTCCTTTTACTATTTTGGCTATATCCGAAGGATCCATCTCAATCTCATCGTCCTGTGCCATGGTCTTTTTGACATAGGCTATAAGATCATCTTCATCCAGTATCTCTTCATCTGTGAAGTCGGCGGAGAGTGAGAGAAACCCTTTACGCTCATAGTAATCCCAGATAGTGTCGATAACATACAGAAGTTCATCATCACTATATTGGCCGGATATTTTGTCGCCTACATATTTCCGTATGAATGCCAATGCGTTGTTTTCGTCGAATTGGTAGTTTTCTGACATAGCTTTAAGTGTTAAGAGCGCGTTCTAAGAGGTGGAGAGACATCAATTGATA
>CAYSJG010000127.1:0-6248 GCA_964431295.1 uncultured Sangeribacter sp.
CTCTCTTAGACTTTGCTTCTTATAATTTCGGTTTCATCTGCAAAGATAGCGATTTTAATCTATAATAATAAGTATCTTCGATTCACTTTATCATCATTTTTTTTGCACTCTCTCCCATTTTTTCTAATTTTGCTATAAGATCATCTCTCTCCGCCATCATCCCGCTGATCAAATCTCCGCAAAAATGAGACTGACCCCTGAAAAATACACCCGCACGGACAACTCGATTTTAGCCGGAGGCATTACGCTGCTTCTCACGGCATTGCTTCTATACCTCTATGCCTCCGTGACTCTCCTCTTGCATCATCCCATCACTCCGTGGATCTTTCCGCTTGCGGCAGCATCCGCCTGCGCCCTCACCCCCCTCTTCTTCATCCGGCATCACCCGGGCGAAAATCTGCGACACCTCGCGCCGGGAATAATGTGCGCACTGGCCATCGAGGCGCTCTCGATATGGCTTGCAGGCTCATTCAGCGACTTCTCCTTCGACGGCAACGCTTATCATCAGGAGATAATGGCCATGCTGATGCAGGGATGGGTGCCGCTCGAAGGCTACCACGGGAAGTATGAAGCTCTAATATTCAGCCTTCATTATACTCAGGGATTCGAGATGTCAGAGGCATGCATAGCAATGACTTTCGGCAGTATCGAGACCGGAAAGGCACTGAATTTCATATTCTTCGGAGCGATGGCCGCTATCACATACGGCGTAGTGATACGTCTGGTGCCGAAGTCGCGACTCAACGCTGTGCTGATCACCGCGCTCACTGCCTTGAATCCTGTAGTGCTCGGACAGATAGCCACTTTCTATATCGACTATGCTCTGTATGACTTCCTGGTGCTCTCGCTGCTATCCGTCGCCATGGCATTCTCCGCTCCCTACGCGCCACAACGCCGCGCCTGGTGGGGACTATATTTCCTCATCATTCTCATGAGCGTCGGCTCCAAATTCAATTTCGCCTTCTATCAGGCTCTATTCGGCATAATACTGCTGATATGGTGTCTTGCCACGAAGCAGAAAGAGAGAGCCTGGACTGTACTCGACGTCTCCGGAATCGCCGCCATCACCGCCCTGCTGCTCTGCATACATCCATATATCACCAACTGGATTGACTACGGGCATCCCCTATATCCTCTTATGGGGAAAAATCCGGTGGACATCATGACCTACAACACTCCTGAAGAATTTTTGGGACGCAACCGCTTCATAAACTTCATAGCCTCGCTCGCCGGCTTCGAGCATCCGACATACGATGCCCGCATCGGAGGTTTCGGACCGCTGATCATCCCGATGCTGCTGCTTTGTCTCTGGCCGCTGATAAAATACCGCACACGCATACCCGGCTACATCAAGCTGATCATTCTGCTGATTCTGGCAGGATGCTTCATTTTCGACACCGGATGGTGGGCAAGATATGTCCCTTATTTCTGGGGCATTATTCCGCTGACCGCATTCGCAGCCGCAAAATGCGGCACAGAGGGGAAAACCAAGCGCGAAGCTCTGGCGTTTAATTGGACAGAAACGGCTATGGCGGCACTCACCGCCGCCGCATTCATCGGCATGACTGCGCTTCACATCTGGCGCAATGAAATAATTCGCGACTGCATAAAAGAGTCTGCTACAGTGTATGTGACAAACCCCAATATCGTAATGGAGATGCAATTCAAGGAGCGGAAAATACCGATGCTGCTCCCGCCGGAATCCTCAGACAGCGTCAAGATGGCCGAGCGCTATCCCATGCAGGTGCGCCTGGGATGGTATACCGGCCTCGACACTGACCTCGGCAATGAAGTAATCACCGACAGCATGACGATAGAGAAAATCCGACACAAAGTATATTTCATGGGTGGCAGGATCAAAGACGGAAGAATAGAGCTCTCGCCCAAGAGGATGATACATGCCCTCATCATCGACAAAGACAAGTAATCATCACCCCGCTATCAGGAAAACACAACAAGGTAAAAGATCTGACAATGACACACGACAACCATACGACAAGAGAACACTCATCAGACTGCAGAGTCCCGGCTCTCCACGACACTCTTACGAATGCCGAACTGCGGGAGACCATGCGGCTCTTCGACCATCTGGCGGAGTCTGCGCGCCGGTCACTCGACAAGGATGAATTATACCGGATACAGCAACTCTTTCTGAGTCCGGAATGCCGACGCGCCGATGCCCACGATGAGAAGGGTATCTGCAAATGCCTGCAGGCTCTGCGCTCGGCAATCCTTTTTACCGAAGAGGTGGACGCCGACCACAACATACTCGTCGCCATCCTGCTCCATCCGCTGATCGAAGACGGGGTAATCGGCATTGCCGACATCCGTAAGGAATGGGGCGAGGATGTCGCCTCGCTGGTGGTCGGAATGTCATCGGTCATACGTTTTTCCAACAAAAACAGCGTCGTAAATCAAGACAATTTCAGAGGGCTAATGCTCTCTCTGGCAGACGACATACGCGTCATCATCGTGATGATTGTGAAAAATCTTGTGCTGATGCGCTCCATCAATCTGCATCCTGACACTGAATGGGTTCGCTCGGTGGCCTTCGAGGCCAATGTACTTTATGCCCAGATGGCCCACCGTCTGGGACTCTACAAACTGAAGAGCGAGCTCGAAGACCTGTCGCTTAAATACTCCAACCGGGAGATATACACTCAGATAGCCCACAAGCTCAATGAGACCAAACGGTCGCGCGATGCCTATATCAAGAACTTCATCGACCCGGTGAAGCAGAAGCTCGAAGAGGCCGGTCTAAAATTCGATATCAAGGGGCGTACCAAATCCATCTCCTCCATCTGGGGAAAGATGCGCAAGCAGAAGGTGGACGTCAGCGGCATATACGATCTTTTCGCCATCCGCGTGATCATCGACACACCCCCCGAAAAGGAGAAAAGCGACTGCTGGCTCGCCTACTCCATCCTGGCCGACATGTATGTCCCCAATCCGGCACGTATGCGCGACTGGCTCTCCATCCCTAAAAGCAACGGCTATGAGAGCCTCCACGCCACCGTCATGGGACCCGGAGGCAAATGGGTCGAGGTGCAGTTTCGCACACGACGCATGGACCTGGTGGCGGAGAAAGGGCTCGCGGCCCACTGGCGATACAAAGGAGTGAAGTCCGACTCCACCGACCAGTGGATGAACAATATCCGCGACATCCTCGAGAGCGCCGATGCCGGACCCATGGAGCTCATGCGCTCCATGAAGATGGAGGACTACGAAAAGGAGGTATATGCTTTTACCCCCAAAGGAGACCTCTACAAACTACCCTCCGGAGCTACGGTGCTTGACTTCGCCTTCAGGATACACTCCAACGTAGGATGCCACTGCACAGGCGCCATCGTCAACGGAGAGCACCGCCGCATCACCTACAAAATAGCCAACGGCGACACCATCGAGATACAGACCTCCAACACACAGACACCCAAACAGGACTGGCTCAACATCGTAGTCTCCTCCAAGGCCCGCACCAAAATCCGGCAGACCCTCAACGAGGAGACGCAGAAAAGAGCCGACTTAGGCCGCGAGCTTCTTGAAAGACGCGCCCGCAACCGCAAGGTTGAGATCGATGAGTCACAGCTCATGAAACTCATCAAGAAGTCCGGCTACAAGTATGCCACAGAATTCTTCAGCGACCTCGCGGAGGGAAAAAGAGATGTGGGACGCACGCTCGCCCAATATCTGGAGCTGACAGAGGAAAACAAGCAGGAAGAGACCGTTCGCACATCGGCGGACGCCTTCCGGCTTCACAACCCCGCCACGGAGGGTGGCACCGGCTCCCGGGAGGTGCTCGTCATAGGAGAGAAATCCATCAGCGGCCTCGCCTACAAATTCGCCCGCTGCTGCAATCCCATATACGGCGATGACGTCTTCGGATTCATCTCCTCGGAGGGCACTGTCAAGATACACCGCGAAGATTGCCCCAACGCGCGCGACATTCGCTCCAGATACCCTTACAGAGTGATCGGAGTGAAATGGAGCGGCAAGACCGGCGACCTGCTCTCGGCTATTCTGCGTATCACCGGCACGGACGACCTGGGCATCCTCGCCAACATCACCTCGCTTATCAGCAAGGAGCTCAACGTCAATCTGCGCAACGTGTCGATCGACTCTCACGACGGGCTCTTCCAGGGGTACCTGACGGTCGGAGTCCCGGACACGGCACAGCTCAATATGCTTATCCGCAAAATCCGTACCATACGCGGAGTCAAGGATGTGGAGAGGGTATGATATGCAGATTCACGCGACCCCGGTGATGCGAATATTTAAGCAAAACACTTTCTAAGACGCGACTGTATACGCGGCCTAAAGATCAGTCGGCGAAGTCGATGCTGAGACCGAGCTGCAGGCAGCGGGGATTGATCGGGTAATGAGGCATGGAGAAATAATTCTTGCCAAACCATCCCTGATTGACATGACTCCACAGAAGATAGAATCTCACTTTATAGAGCTTGCATGTGGCGTAGACATTGCAAAGCGGGTAATTGCCCACCTGCATCTCGTCCTGCACATGGAAGCTCATCGTGGCCGGCTGATATTGCAGCGCGTAATATCGTGTGTAGTAACTGCAGTCTACGCCAAATTGCACTTCGAGCACTCTGAATGCTTTGAAATTCAGAAACATATTGGAGTATACCGTCAGAGCGGGCAGCGGGATGATATTCTTGTCGGATGTGGCCTGATAGGTGATGGTATTGTTCCAGTTCCAGATGCCGAAGCGGAGTTTCTGGTCGAGCGATGCCGAGAATATCTGCACATTGCCGTTATGCTGAGTGGGAATCCCGTCCTTATTGAAATATACGTAATTCTGCAGATTGCGAAATCCTGCCGAAATTGTGGTCTTGGTCCAGGGTATCACCAGTTTGCCGCCGGCCTTGACTTCTCTAAGTTTACCGAGTTTCTGCTCCCAGATGTAGTGATTGGATGTATAGTGGGATAGGAGGTAAGAATGGCTCTTGTTGCCGAAGCCTCCGTATGCGCCGATGCTTACAGTGTCGCCGAAGAGCTTGAATCTGGAGTCGACGGTACCGGAGAGTATGGCTTCGCCGATCACTCCTCCGAGCACACCGAATTTGACATCGGCTGAGTACCTGATAGCGGCTCCCTGACGTTTGGAGAGCTGTCCTCCGACCCACATACGTGTCTGCGTGACTCTCGAGGGAGGGAGATTTTTTCCGTCGTCGGGGAGCGGTGTGAGCTCTGCGAGCTGCTCGTCGGTCAGCTCCGGCGCGGCATAGAAGCTGTTTTGAGTGATTTGGCGGTTTTGAAGTGACACGTATGCGTTGAGTCCGAATTTGGCCCATTTGCGAAAGCCTTCGAGCAGCTCGACGCCGAGTGTGTTGGTGACTGTCCAATAGCGTGTATGATCATCCGTGCCTTCGGGATTGAAATAGCGATTGGTCCAGAAAGTGGCGTCCTCGGAGGCGTTGGTGTTGATAAACTGATGGTGTCTCCCTTCGTAATCGAGTGAATATACGAAGCGTGTCACAGGCACATAGACCTCTCTGGAGAGTGTATCGTTGACCTGCTCCTCGCGCCAGTAGCCGAGTTTGAGGGCATGGGTGGTAAACAGGCGGTCGCCGCGCAGCCGGGAGTGGGAGTCGTTGAGGTTGACGGGTATGGATTTAGGCTCTACCTTGTCCACACCCCCCTGCACTTCTGCAGGATCCGTGATGTAGAGGTCGTCGGTGATGCCTCCGTTTTCCTTGTTGACCGAATTGAAATGATAGTAGAAGATCTGCATCTCATAGCGGTTGCCGGTATAATATCCGGAGAGCGAGAAGTTGAAATTCTTCACCGCCTGATCCTCGTATGAACCTTTGGTATAGAGATAGTCTATGTGCGCGCCGATTCCTATTTTTCTGTTGACATTACCGGCAAACTGGAGATTGAGCCTGTCCTGATGATTGATTTTGGAGCCTCCGAAGTTGTAGGAGAGAAGCGTCATGGGGATGTAGACGTTGTAAAACTTCATCGTGCTCATGGAGGGGAGCCATTCGTCAAGGGCGTTGTCGAAGAAGAATGTCGAAGCACTCTTACGGTTGAGGAATAGCATGTCTATGCCGGGGGCTCCGAGTGCGCCGGTGGTGGCGTAAGCGTCGGTGCGCATCGACGGCACCCACTGGCGCTGATAATTATAGAGCGTAGTGTCGATTGTGGACTTTTTGCGTTCACCTAAAGGGGTGGTAAGCGTCCATGCCGAGCCGGGCTTACGGACAGGCTTGCTCTTGGAAGCATCCGCC
>CAYSJG010000128.1:0-6219 GCA_964431295.1 uncultured Sangeribacter sp.
CGGTGATCTTACAGGCCATATCTTTGTCAGCTCCGGACTCGGAGGTATGAGCGGTGCTCAGCCGAAGGCCGCTCTGATTGCCGGGGCCGCCGCTATCATTGCAGAAGTGGATGCTTCGCGTATCGAGACGCGCCGCAGCCAGGGTTGGGTAGAGCATGTCACTGACTCCATACCTGAAGCTTTCAAGCTCGCTGAGGATGCCATGGCGGAAAAGAAGCCTATCTCAATCGCTTATCATGGCAATGTGGTCGACTTGCTCGAATACGCTGTGGATCATGATAAGAAAATAGAACTGCTTAGCGATCAGACATCCTGTCATGCTGTGTATGAAGGAGGATATTGCCCTGTCGGCATGACCTTCGAGGAGCGTACGCGTCTGCTGCATGAGAATCCTGAAAAATTCCGCGAAGAGGTTGACAAGACTCTCCGCAGACACTTCAATGCTATCAAGAGTCTCGTGGAGCGCGGCACATATTTCTTCGATTACGGCAACTCCTTCATGAAGGCCATCTATGATGCCGGTGTCAAGGAGATTTCCAAAAACGGTATCGATGAGAAGGATGGATTCATCTGGCCGTCATACGTAGAGGATATCATGGGCCCGATGCTCTTCGACTATGGCTACGGACCGTTCCGCTGGGTATGCCTCAGCGGTAAGCATGAGGATCTCGTGAAGACTGACCACGCTGCTATGGAGTGCATAGATGTCAATCGTCGCGGTCAGGATCGCGATAACTACAACTGGATACGTGACGCTGAGAAGAATGCTCTTGTGGTAGGCACTCAGGCCCGCATCCTGTATCAGGACGCAATGGGTCGTCTTAAGATAGCCCTTAAATTCAACGATATGGTGCGTAAGGGAGAAGTCGGTCCGATTATGCTCGGACGTGACCACCATGATGTCAGCGGGACTGACTCTCCTTTCCGTGAGACCAGCAATATCAAGGACGGCTCGAATGTGATGGCTGACATGGCTGTGCAGTGCTTTGCAGGCAACTGCGCGAGAGGCATGAGTCTTGTGGCACTCCACAATGGGGGAGGTGTAGGTATCGGCAAGGCTATCAACGGTGGCTTCGGCATGGTCTGCGACGGCTCGGACCGTACTGACGAGATACTTAAGAAAGCTATGCTCTGGGACGTAATGGGCGGCGTGGCACGTCGCTCATGGGCACGCAATGAAAACGCCATGTCCACAGTCAAGGAATGGAATCGAGTCAAGGGTGAGGATGGATTTGTCATCACGGAGCCTTTCATAGCCGATGATACCCTCATCGATTCACTTATTTCAAAAATCTAATTACCACAATGAAACAGATAATTGAGTGTGTGCCCAATTTCAGCGAGGGCCGCAATAAAGAGGTGATCGATGCTATCGTTGCCGCAATAGAGAGTGAGGGTGAGGTCAAGGTGCTTGACGTCGACCCAGGAGAGGCCACCAACCGTACGGTTGTGACATTTGTCGGGGAGCCGGATCATGTCATAGAGGCTGCTCTTCTCGGCATGAAAAAAGCTGCCGAACTTATCGATATGCGCGGTCATCACGGAGCTCATCCGCGTATGGGCGCCACAGATGTAATGCCGCTCATACCGGTAAGCAATATTACACTGGAGGAATGCGCCTCTCTCGCCCGCGGGCTTGCAGAGCGTGCCTCTAAGGAACTGAATATCCCCTGCTATTGCTACGAGGCCGCTGCTTTCAAGCCTGAGCGCAAGAATCTCGCCGTATGCCGCGAAGGTGAATATGAAGGACTCTCCAATAGACTCGGCACTGAAAAAGGTCCCGATTTCGGCAACCGTCCGTTTGACGAAGATGCTGCACGCACCGGATGTACGGCAGTCGGTGCTCGCGACTTCCTCATAGCGGTCAATTTCAATCTCAACACTACCTCTACCCGTCGTGCCAACGCGATAGCGTTTGATGTACGCGAGAAGGGACGTCCCATGCGTGAGGGGGGCAAGCCTAACGGCAAGCCCATGAAGGACGCTGAGGGAAAGACTATCATGATCCCCGGCACACTGAAAGGCACCAAGGCCATAGGATGGTATATCGACGAATATGGCATCGCACAGGTGTCGATGAATATTACATCCATGGATGCCACGCCGCTTCATGTGGCCTTTGATGAAGTCAGCCGCGCAGCTGCCGCCAGAGGTATCCGTGTTACAGGTACAGAGATCGTGGGACTTATACCCAAGCGCGCGCTTGTAGAAGCAGGCAAGCACTATCTCCGCAAGCAGCAGCGCTCGCTGGGCATCCCCGAAAATGAAATAATCCGCATCGCCGTCAAGTCTATGGGACTTGATGAGCTCAAGCCTTTTAATCCTGAGGAGAAAGTCATCGAATATATGCTCTGCGATGACCGCAAGCGTCTTGTGGATCTTACTTGCATAGGATTTGCCGATGAGACTGCATCGGAATCACCTGCCCCCGGCGGCGGCAGCATCTCCGCTTATATGGGTGCCCTCGCGGCTGCTCTCGGCTCAATGGTGGCCAATCTGTCGGCACACAAGGCCGGATGGGACGACCGTTGGGAGGAATTCTCCGACATCGCTGAGAAGGGTCGCGGCATTCAGGATCGTCTGATAGCGCTCGTGGATGAGGATACGGATGCTTTCAACCGCATAATGGATGTCTTCGCCATGCCTAAGAAGACAGATGAGGACAAGGCTGCCCGTGCCAAAGCCATGGAGGACGCTACGCTTTACGCCACAGAGGTGCCGCTGCGCACTATGAAGACTGCTTTCGAGACTTTTGAGGTCCTCGAAGCTGTCGCCAAGAATGGCAATCCCTCGTCCATTACAGATGCCGGAGTAGGTATTCTCGCTGCAAGGGCTGCCGTAATGGGAGCCTGTCTCAACGTAAGAATCAATGCCGCAGGTCTCAAGGACCGTGCCAAGGCCGATGCTCTCGTGGCTGAAGCCCGGGCTATTGCCGAGAAGGCTTGTCAGCGCGAACAGGAGTTGCTCAAGATCGTGGACTCTATCATCGACAAGTGATTTTATCCGATGGCAGGCAATGAAATGATAATTCGCCACGCGCACATCTTCACTCCCGAAGGCTCTGCTGCCGTCAAGGGGGAGAAGATGCGCTCGTTGCGCGAAATCAAAGACGGCGCCGTCCATATCAAGGATGGCCGCATAGTCCGCGTAGGAGAGGATAAAGATCTGGCGGATGGAGTCGTAGGTGTGGAGGTGATTGACGCAGGTGGCAAGGCTCTGCTCCCGGGATTTGTCGACTCGCATACCCACATGGTATTCGTAGGATACCGCCCTGATGAGTTTGAATGGCGCATGAGGGGTGATTCTTATATGAGTATCATGGAGCGAGGAGGAGGCATACAGCGCACTGTCGATGCCACGCGCGCTGCCTCGCGGGAGGCGCTTCGCGAGCGTGCACAATGGTTTATCGACAAGATGGTCGACATGGGAGTCACCACAGTGGAGGCCAAGAGCGGCTACGGACTGGACACCGAGACCGAAATGAAGATGCTCGATGCGATAGCCGACCTTCAGAAAACTCCTGATCAGAAGATAGATATAGTAAGCACTTTTCTGCCGGCTCATGCTGTGCCTCGTGAGTATAAAGGACACACAGACGAATATGTGGAGCTGATGATCAAGGAGATGATGCCGGCCGTAAAAGGTAAAGCTCATTTCTTCGACATCTTCACTGAGAAGAATGTATTTGAGATTGAAGACTCGCGCCGACTGCTGGAAGCGGCCCGCAAAGCCGGTTTCAGGCTGAAACTTCACGCTGACGAGATAGTGACCCTCGGTGGTGCGGAACTCGCCGCAGAGATGGGAGCTGTCTCCGCTGACCATCTGCTGCATGTCAGCGACGAGGGTATACGCCGCATGGCTGAATCCGGCACTATCGCCACACTTCTGCCCCTCACAGCTTTCTCGCTCAAGGAGCCCTTTGCGCCGGCGCGCAAATTTATAGACAGCGGCTGCGCTGTGGCGCTCGCTACGGACCTGAATCCGGGCAGCTGCTTCTCCGGTTCGATACCGCTCACCATTGCGCTTGCATGCATATACATGGGGATGAGCATTGAGGAGACTGTCACCGCGCTTACACTCAATGGGGCTGCCGCTGTAGATATGGCTGCTGAGACTGGATCTATTGAGGTCGGCAAACTTGCCAACATGATCATACTTGACTTTGAAGACATACGCATGCTGCCTTACTATGTCGGCATGAACTGCGTAGGTACTGTCATCCACAGAGGGAAGATTGTCAAGCAATAAGAAATATAAAAATTATAATACTATACATTATGTCCAAACTGGAAGTATATGAGATAGGCAGTTCGCCGCTGACCTATGATCTTATCGAAAAGATACTTAAGGATAAAGCCAAACTCGTTCTTTCGGAAGAGGCTGTGAAGAAAATCAATCACTGCCGCGAATATCTCGACAAGAAGACTGATGAGAACACTGTGCCTATCTACGGCGTGACGACTGGATTCGGTTCGCTTTGCAACAAGCATATATCTCACGATGAGCTCTCCACACTGCAGGAGAATCTGGTGAAGAGCCACAGCTGTTCTGTAGGTACTCCCGTAGCACCCGAAGTAGTGAAACTGATGCTCCTTCTCAAGGCGCATGCACTCTCTATGGGGTTCAGCGGTGTTCAGGTGGATACCGTGCAGCGTATACTCGATTTCTACAACAATGACATACTCCCTGTGGTATACGACCGTGGTTCGCTCGGCGCTTCCGGTGACCTGGCTCCTCTGGCCAATCTCTTCCTGCCGCTTATCGGTGAGGGCGAGGTGATGTTTCAGGGCAAGCGCCGCAGTGGCAAGGAGGCTCTGAATATCTTCGGCTGGAATCCCATCAAGCTCAAATCCAAAGAGGGCCTGGCGTTGCTCAACGGCACTCAATTTATGAGCGCCAACGGTATCAAGGCTCTTATAGACGGTTGGCATCTTGTGCACTGCTTCGACCTCTTCGGTGCTATGTCGCTGGAGGGATTTGACGGCCGTATAGAGCCTTTCTGGCCTCAGATACAGACTGTCCGCCCGCATGCCGGACAGATTGAGACCGGCAAGGTCTTCCGCCGTCTGCTCGAGGGATCGGAGATTATCCGCAGAGAGAAAGCGCATGTGCAGGATCCGTATTCGTTCCGCTGCATTCCGCAGGTGCACGGTGCTGTCAAGGATGCTATGAATCATGTCACTGACGTACTTCATATTGAGATTAATTCCGTTACCGATAATCCCACTGTGTTCCCCGATGAGGACCTCGTGATCAGCGGTGGTAATTTCCATGGCGAGCCGCTCGCGCTCGCATTCGACTATATGGGTGTGGCTCTCAGCGAGCTCGGCAATATCTCCGAGCGCCGTACTGCTCAGCTTATACTCGGACTGCGTGGTCTGCCCGAATTTCTTGTGGCAAAGCCGGGTCTTAACTCAGGCTTCATGATACCGCAGTATGCCGCCGCTTCGATGGTAAGCCAAAACAAGATGTACTCTTGGCCCGCATCGTGCGATTCCATCGTCAGCTCCAATGGCCAGGAGGACCTCGTGTCCATGGGTGCAAATGCCGCTACCAAGCTGCATAAGATAATTGACAACCTGAAATATATCGCAGCCGTCGAACTGATGAATGCAGCTCAGGCTATCGATTTCCGCCGCCCGCTGAAATCATCGCCTTATATTGAGAAGGTGATGAAGGAATTCCGCGCTGAAGTTCCTTTCGTAGAGGACGATGTAGTCATGGAAGATTATATCAAGAAGACTATGGCATTCCTCGATGGATTCGATGTAGTACTCGAAGCCGAAAAGGACTGACGTCAGGCTCTTAGCCTGTTGCCGGCGATCATAATAAGGCCGGGGGTGAAATGTATTGTAGGACATTTCACCCCCGGAATTTTATGTTACGCGCTCTTATCGTCGGGTAAGGCGCACCACATTCTCTATATGATGCGTATGGGGAAACATATCCACGGGCTGTATCTCTTCTACGCGATACAGGGTATCAAGAAGGGCGAGATCACGCGCTTGAGTGGCGGGATTACAGCTTACATAGACTATCCTGTCAGGCGCGGCGTTCAGTATTACTTTTACCACATCCTCGTGCATGCCGGCGCGCGGGGGATCTACTATCATCACGTCCGGACGTCCGTGGGCAGCTATAAAGTCGTCGGTAAGAATATCCTTCATGTCTCCGGCAAAGAATTCTGTATTTTTGATGCCGTTTACCTCGGAATTGATG
>CAYSJG010000129.1:0-6197 GCA_964431295.1 uncultured Sangeribacter sp.
GAGGCTGGCGAGGTAGATTTGGGTGGTTGCCTCGCTGTCGTGGCCCATGCCTTCGCTGATTACGGACAGGGGAATGCCTTTTGCTCTGGCGGCGGAGGCCCAGCTGTGACGGGCTACGTAAAGGGTCAGGGGGATTGTTATTCCCACCATTTCGGCGATACGCTTGAGGTTGTGGTTGATGTTGTAGCCTACGTTGCGATAGGTGCAGCGTTCGTTGACTTCGGGGTTGCGGATGATCGGGAGGAGGTAGTCGCTTTTGTTTTCGGGATATTTGTCGAGTATCATCTGCATCTCTTTTGTCCATTCTATCACGAGTTGCTGGCCTGTCTTGCGTCGGCGATAGATGACGTATCCGTTTTTGAGGTCTGTCTTTTTGAGGTATGCCATGTCTATGAAGCTCATTCCTCTGAGACAGAAGCTCAGCAGAAACATATCGCGCGCGTAGTCGAGTGTTGGTGTGAGAGTCAGGTCTAATGCCTTGATTTTCCTGATGGCCGGCAGTGGCAAGGCTCGTTTTACGGTTTTGTCAACACCGGTATATACGTGGCGGAATGGGTTGCGGTTTTCTATGATGTCACCGTCTACAGCTCTGTTGTATACTGCCCGGAGTATGCGGGTATAGAATGAGATGGTATTGGGCGCTACGCCTCTATTGTGGTGCCATGCCTCGTATGCCTCCATTATCTCCGATGTCAGACAGTCCAGCATTATGTCCTCGTCATGACGAAACTTCTTGAAACTGTTGAGTGTGGACTTATATGTCTCTGATGTCCTGACTTTGCCGTTCTGTTTGAGTTTGGCGATGATGCTTTCCATGAAGTTGAAGAGTGAGTATTCATGTGCATATCGGTTGAATTCTTCTATTATGTCGTCGGGGGTGTATGGCATACAGTCGGCATCGAGTTTGCGGTCTATCTTTGTCAGGCGCTCGATGTCCCAGCGGATGCGTTCTCTTATGGAGAGGATCAGGGATCTGCGCTCGCTTATTCTGGTGGTTGTGACCATTGATCGCTTGTCATCCCACTCCGAGGGGAAGATTTTGTAGTCGGCGTGATACTGACGCACTTTTCTATCGTGTATGATCTGATAGTAGACTGTGCCTTGGTGGCCGTCGATGATGGAGGGACGGAATTTTACTTTAATTGAAGCCATAGGATGAATTTTAACGGCTAAAATTACATCCTATGGCTTCATTATACATAATATTTTATTATTAGACGCGAGATTATCGATTGGACGCGGCCCTACGGGACGCGTTTGAGGGAGGAGGACTGTCAAAATCCAGCAGTGAAATGACCCTACGGGACATTTCACAACTGGCTAAATTTTGATCGCCCGTACCGGGCGATGCGGATACATCAGAACTATCCTGCGAGAATATCGATTGGACGCGGCCCTACGGGACGCGTTTGAGGGAGGAGACGGTTAAAATCCAGCAGTGAAATGACCCTACGGGACATTTCACAACTGGCTAAATTATGATCGCCCGTACCGGGCGACGCGGACAGCAGAAATGGCCCTCGATATGGACGCCAAGAATGATTATAGAGTTGGAGGCTGTGCCTTTTGTCAGACACAGCCTCCTCTATTTTCTATTAATGGTGGTTGATCAGAGTGTCTTGAGTGGCTTGATATCGAGTTTTACGGGACGTATCATGTTCTCGGGTGAGAGGATGGTGTCGAGCTGCTCTTTGGTCAGTATGCCGTGCTTGAGCACGAGGTCGTATACGCTTTCGCCGGTGGCGAGTGCTTCTTTGGCGATCTTGGTGGAGTTCTTGTAGCCAATCACGGGGTTGAGGGCAGTCACTACTCCGATGCTGTTGTGGACGTAGCTCATGCAGCGGTCAGCGTTGGCGGTGATGTCATCGATGCAGCGGATACGGAGTGTGTCGAATCCGTTGACGAGTATGTGTGCGGACTCGAAGTTGCACTGTGCGGTGATGGGTTCCATGGCGTTGAGCTCCATCTGTGCTGACTCTGAGGCGAATGCGACGCAGGTGTCGTTGCCCATGACTTTGTAGCAGATCTGCGTCATTACTTCGGGGATGACGGGATTGACCTTGCCGGGCATGATGGATGATCCGGGCTGGCGAGCGGGGAGGTTGATTTCTCCGAGTCCGCAGCGCGGTCCGCTGGCGAGGAGTCGGAGGTCGTTGGACATCTTGCTGACCTTGGTGGCGAGACGCTTGAGGGCGGATGAGTATCCTACCATGGCGGAGGTGTCCCATGTGGCGCCTACGAGGTCGGAGGAGAGACGGATGTCCCATCCGGTGATTTCGCGGAGAGCTTCGATGCAGAGTTCGGCGTATCCGGGCTCGGCGCAGATGCCGGTGCCTATGGCGGTGGCGCCCATGTTGACGGTGAGCAGGTCTTCGGCTGCAGCGTCGAGGAATTTGCATTCATCCTCGAGTGCGGCGGCGTATCCGTTGAATGTCTGTCCGAGTGTCATGGGCACAGCGTCTTCGAGCTGTGTGCGTCCCATCTTGACGATATTTGCGAATTCCTCACCTTTGGCGCGAAGCGACTTGATGAGCATCTGCAGATGTTCCTTGACGAGGGCCATCTCCATATAGAGTCCGAGATGTATGCCTGTGGGATATGCGTCGTTGGTGGACTGGGAACGGTTGACGTGGTCGTTGGGGGAGCAGTACTGATATTCTCCGCGCTTATGACCCATGATTTCGAGGGCGCGGTTGGCGATCACCTCGTTGGCGTTCATATTGGTGGATGTGCCGGCGCCACCCTGTATCATATCTACGGGAAACTGGTCGATATGCTGTCCGTCCATGATCTCGCGGCAAGCCTGAGCAATGGCCTCATACTGCTGGTCTGTGAGCAGTCCGAGACGGTGATTGGCTATGGCGGCACCGAGTTTTGTGATAGCAAGACCCTTGATAAAGAGGGGATAATCGCTGAGACGCTGCATGCTGATGGGGAAATTTTCTACGCCTCTCAGTGTCTGTACGCCGTAGAGGCATTCATCGGCCACCTGCATAGCGCCGAGCAGGTCAGATTCCGTACGGAAGCCGTTCTTGCAATTGTTTTCCATGATTTTTAGAGTTTCTGGTATATGTATAGGTTATATATGTCCGGTTATGTCCGGCAAAGATACAAAAAACATTTTAATCCTACGCCATTATATCAGATATATAAGAGTATTGATGCGGCAAAGAAGATTTATTTGGCTTCCTTTCTACGATAAGCAGATCAAACCGGGCGTGAAATTACCTTATTGGACATTTCACACCCGGCTATCCTTTCACACCCTTTCGGGGTTATGACCTGAGATTTTAAGAATCTGTTTATTAGCATTTTACAATGCGCAATACAGATCCTGTGCCATCGGCGCGCACCAGATAGATGCCGGAGGAGAGTCCTTCGAGGCTGAGAGCGTCACCGGCCACACGCTTTACACATACACCCTGTGTGGTGAATACAGATATCCCTTTGACGCCCGCACCGGATACGCTGACTGCATCGCCGGCCATTTTCCATACTGCGGTATTGCCGTCACACACATTTTTGATGCCGGATGTGGCGGCATTGACATATTCTCCATAGACGATCTTCTCCATGGGGAAGTAGGCGTCCTCTTCGTAATCGTATTCAGAGCTCGTCATCTCCATCACATTGCCGTTGTCGTCATATATGTAGGCATACTTGGTGGAAGCTACCAACTCTTCGAAGCCGTCGATTGTCTCCTTGGCGGAATATTCCAGAGGATTGCCGTGCTCGTCGCAGAGAAGTTCCTCGACGGAGATGTATGTGGGTTCGGTCAGTATATTGCCGTCCTCATCGAAGTATTCGGTCACTGTATAGCGCAGCGAGCCGTTAGCATCAAGTGCCACAAGCTGCGTGACTATTGCAACCTCATTGATATCATTTGTGGTCTCCTTAATCAGGAAGCCGGCGCCGGCCTCGGGATACTCCACGAGATAGTGACCGTCAGGCTGACCGTCGTAATAGACTGTAGCCGACTTCAGGAGATTCTCCCCCTCTGTCAGTTCGCGCAGGTCACCGTATATGGTCATTTGTCCGTCCGTCTTTTCCCATACGATATCCTTGTAGGAGACGTCGTCGTACAGCATCCAGTCTATACCGTCGTATGACTGATAGTACATATACTCATTGGCCTTACCGTCTGTGGCGTAATTCCACACCGACTTGTAGGCGGCCTGCATATCTCCATTGACGGGCAGTGACTTCACGAGCTCCACTATGTCGCCGGCGTCATTGCGCGTGATGCTGTTGGACTCGCAGCGGAAGTTTTTCACCCATTCGCCGTCGGACCAGTCATATCCGAGACGTTCGGTGACGAAATCAAGAATTTTCGTGTCATAGAGATACGATGTCTTGCTGACGTTGTCCCACACCTCGCCGTCCTCGCTCTCGGTCTCGATGACCGTCAGAGGGAGATTGCTGTCATTGTATGTCTTGACTGTCTTGTAAAGATAGCCGTCCACGTCAGCAAACTCCTCGATGCAGTTGCCTTGCACATCGTAGGTAAAGTCGACCTTACCCATCTCCAGCCAGTCCTCGCCGTCGTGCATATAGTCAGTCTGGCTGACAGGACGCCACATCGGCAGGGCGGCCTCTGTGCGGGCTAATCTCTTGGCTCTCTTGTGGACACCGGCGGATTTGAAACGGAGTCCGTCAGCGTTCGCCGACAGACATACTGCGCTGCACAAAGCAAAAATGTAGAATTTATTCATGCGATACTTTTTATAATGATACGATACATTCTTAACGAAATATTACTATTCAAATGACAAATTTAATATAATTTTTTAAAAATACAAACAACTGACAATAAAAGATAACGAAAAGAATATAATTGTGCAAACCCGGAAAGCAGGAAGAGAGTTATAACAGATGAGAGTTATATAATAGACAATGCAAAATAACATTCAACCGACTTCATCCACCTCACCCCTGCTCTCCCCGGCCATCTACACACCCCGTCATTACGGCCTCTTCGTAGCCTTCATCGCGCTGCTCGGTGCTTTCGGCTCGCTGGTCAATGACATGTATACTCCGGCCATCCCTACAATGATGCGCCAATTTCATACCACCCCCTCACTGATACAGATGAGCATAGCCATGGCTATGGCGGGCATGGGAGCGGGATCGCTGATATGGGGAGTACTCAGCGACCGCTACGGCCGCAAACCGATCCTGCTGATCTCGGTCATCATATTTGTGGTGGCCGCTGCAGTGTCGCTCTTCTCACACAATATCCATTTCTTCAATATCACCAGATTCTTCCAGGGTCTCGGAGCGGGAGGGACCATGGTGCTCTCCACCACTATCCCGGCAGACGTATACCGTGGGCGACAGCTCGGCAAACTTATGGGGATGGTGGGGGCGATCAACGGCATCGCGCCCGCGATAGGCCCGATGGTCGGTGGCTCGATGACGCAATACTGGGGATGGAAAGGGATTTTCATAACCCTCATTATCATCGGAGCGATCATGCTCTGCTGGACCTCCTGCTATAAGGAGACCTGTCCACCGTCACACCGTGTTGCCTCCGGACATTTCTCCTCGTATTTCAAGCTCTTCAAGACCCTGCTTGCCAACCGCCGCTTCATGCTATATGTCCTCATCAAGGCTGCCGCGATAGCGTTGCTCTACGCCTATATAGCCTCAGCACCCTTTATCCTGCAGGATAAATACGGCTACACACCCCTGCAATTCGGACTTATATTCGGAGGAAACGCTCTGGCCATGGCTCTCGGCGCCACACTGGCTCCGCGTCTTAAGATTATGAAGGAGGCTCTTGTATACGGAGCTGCGGGAATGTTTGCCGGCGCCTGCAGCGCCGCTGTTGTAATGTGGCACGGATATGGGATGGTATGGTACGAGCTCACCATGCTGCCGGCACTCTTCAGCGCAGGGATGATATTCACCGCTGCCAACACGCTCTCCATGGATGTGGCTCACACGGAAGCCGGCACGGCATCGGCAGTGCTCAATGTGGTCAAATACATCTTCGCGGCGATCGTCACCCCATTGGCGGGTCTGGGCAATCTCATGCACTCCTCGGCGCTCTGCTTCACCGGAGTCTCCTTAGTGGCCGTAGTGATAGCCATCTTCATACGCAGACTCTCTCCACTGCCGGACATGATCCGGCAATCCGCAGCTAAGACCCCATCCCACAAAAAATGTTAACGCAGGGGCGACCGATTTTTGATGCA
>CAYSJG010000130.1:0-6166 GCA_964431295.1 uncultured Sangeribacter sp.
TATTATGGTTGTTTCTGACTTTGGGTAGTGATTTTCATTTTCGATACGGAGCATATAGATGCGGTTGGACTTGCTGTCCTGTGTGGTCAGTATAAGAGTTCTTACATCGTTCTCCACTTTTTCGGAGAATTTGCCGGCATGCTTTTCCGCCTCAAATGCCTTGCGAAGCTCACTGGACGTGACACCCGATATGGTAAGTTGCTTCACAACCTTTATGATTTGCTTTGTCTTACTGTCACGCTCCAATGCAGAAGTGAATGTACTGTTGCCCTGGGATGAGAAGTTATCCACCAGACGATCTATGCGGTTTTGTGCTCCCACGGTAACTATAGCTGTCACCACAAGGATTATTAGCGATGTCAGTCGTTTCATATTTTTCAGTCTAACAGTTGTTTGATACGCGCCTTCTCCTCAGGATCACTGATGTTGTCCAGAAGGTCCTGCTCAATATCTGAAGCCGAAGGTTGAGTGGCCGCTATATGCTCGATTTGCCGTGCGTCTGACAGCGTTTTTTCTATGTATGGCTGTATCTCCTTAAGGTTGTCAATACGTTTGCCGTTTAATATGATATAGCTTCCGGCATAGCGTTCACGCAACATCCGGTTTTGGTTATAAGAATTCCATGTTATGTAACCACACATCAATAGTGCGACAGAAGCGGCGACACCGGCAATCCAACGGATAAGATTCCTTCTTACAGGCTTGTCTTTAGATATCTGCAGCAAAGCAATGTCGCAGAAGAGTGGCCGGTACTGCTTAAGGCTGTCGGGGAGATTACTGCTCTTGAAATATTGATAGAGCCACCGCTCTTCCGACAGCGATGTATTGCCGCTGAAAAATTTTTCTATCAATAATGATATCTCTTTCTCTTTCATCATTTCTCACTCTTCAGATATTGAATTCTTAAAGTGTGCCTTGCCCGGCTTACAGCCTTACGAACAGCCGCCTCGCTGCTGCCTGTGATATGGGCAATAGAGCTGTATTCCATACCATCTATATGTCTGAGCCTGATGACCAATTGCTGGAATGTAGGCAAGGATTCGATACACTTCATGATATGTTCAAAACGCGACTCAGACTCCATATCATCATCGGCGATACTTATTTCCACATCAGCAATATCGCTGCCGGGACGTCGACGACGAATGTGCGAACGAGCCATATTGCGGGTCACTACTACGGCAAGCGAGTCAACAGGTTTATGCAGCTGAGGGCACAAGGTCCAGAGTTTCAACAGGACATCCTGTACTATATCCTCCGCCTCGTCGCGGTCGCCGATGATGCCCATGGCGACTGCGATGAGATTTGGCCTGAGACGCTTTGCCTCCTGTGGAAACTCCTTTGATTTCAAAATCGGTTAAGCTTGCTGCTGTCTATTTTGCTGACACCATCTGAATCAATCGTTGTATCGTCAGCCGTTCCCGAGACAGCAAGAGATGACACACCTGAACTTTTAGCTTTCAGCTTTTTGCAGTCCACGTACAGATCCACATTGACCGCTCCGCTATTGTCAATATTCATTTCGTCACCCTTGAAACTTATATCCTGTTTTCCGCTTCCATTATTGTTGAATGTAAAAGAATCGGCTTGCAGTTTCAGTTCACCTTTCATAATCCCGCTGTTATCTACCGTCACAGAGGTGCCGGCACCGGACATACGGACATCACATTCATAGGCTCCGTCGTTATTCAGACTGAGAATATTATTGCCGGACAAAGTCAGTAATGTCTTCCAGCTGCCTGAGTTTTCGAGATATAACTCCTTGCAATCCAATGTTATATCTTCGGTGATGGCGCCATGGTTCTTGTACTTCAATCTCCCGAAAGATAGTTTGTTAGCACTGAGCGTCAACGCTCCGTTATTGATGATGCTCAGCTCTTTCCCCTTTATATTGCCTACCTCTGCCTCCAATGCACCATCATTAATGACAGACTTTAAGGATGGTATCGTGATCCAGACTTCGGCATATTTGCCCGTATTGTCGATGGATTTTGTGACATCAAGCAGAAGAGTTTTGCCGCTAACGGACAATTTGAGGTGCCGGCCTTTACTCTCTTTCACCCTGACGCTCTGCCTGTTGCCCTGATTGATATGCAGTTTCACTCCACAATTGTTATGTATGGCGTCAAAAGCCGGCAACGAGATTGTACGCGCGATTATACTCTCCGCTTGGTCAGCAGCTCTGCTCCCCTGATAAGCCAACATGATGCAAGGCAACATTAGTGCGACTGCTATCATCCTGATAATATTGTTGATTTTCATATTTTTTTGTATTGATTTTTTTATTGTTGAATAACTCGAGTTCATACATAGTACGCGCACTGTATCCGCTTGTGACAAGAATCTACAAAAAAAGTTCAGAATGACTCAGGGTATTTGAATGCTAAGGGGGGGGAGAGGGGAAGCACTAACGGTGGAGTAAGGGGACGGAGAGTCCCTCTGTATTGGCTATTACTTTCGGGAAGATGTCGCGTGCTTCCTCTGCGTAGAGCTGGGGGTCTTTATCGCGCGAGGAGTAGTGGCCTGTCAGGAGTGTGCCCACACCGGCATCGCGCGCCACCATGGCTGCTTGTCGGGCTGTGGAGTGCATGTGCAGCTTCGCTTTATCCGCGTGTGCCTCCAGATATGTGGTCTCGTGGAAGAGGAGGTCAATCCCCTTGAGGCTTTCGGCAAGCTGAGGCATATAGACTGTGTCGCCGATATGCGCGTAGCTTCTCGGAGGAGTCGGAACCTTGGTGAGCATCTCATTGGGTATGACCCGGCCGTCTTCGCGTGTGAAGTCGGCTCCGGCTTTGATCTCATTGAAGAGATAGACGGGCACGCCGTGGAAGTCGGCCATGTCGCGGCGCAGATGTCGCAGACCGGGTTTCTCGCGGAAGATATATCCGACGCAGTCCACACGGTGGTTGAGCGGCACTGTGGTGACGGTAAGCGAGCGAGTGTCAAGGATGGTCTGATCCTTTTTTGGGTCGAGGATGTCCCATTCGATGGTGAAAGGGAGATCATGGATGAAAAAATTGAACATGGTATCCAGAATCTCCTTCCCCTCCTTGAATGTGTGTATGGTGAGTGTGCCTCCGTTGCCCTGCAATGCGAGCGTGCTGACGAGTCCGGGGAGCCCGAGGATATGGTCTCCGTGGAGATGTGTCAGAAAAATATGTCTCAGCTGCGAGAATTTGAGATGCATCTGCTGAAACGTGCGCTGCGCTCCTTCTCCGCAATCTATCATGTAGAGTGTGCCTCTGTGTTCCACGACAGTACATGACGGAAGATGAGCCACACTCGGCTTGGCAGAGCCGCATCCTAAGGTATAGATTGTAAAATCGGGGTTTGTCGGCATAAACAGGTAGTTGGGCAGATTATCGTTTCATCTGTGTATAGTCCTTGGCGAGTCCTCCCGTGCCGGTCTCTTTGTAGAGCGAAGGCAAGTCGTGGCCGGTCTCTTTCATCACCTCTACGAGTCGGTCGAAGGAGACGCGGTGGTTGCCGTCGGTGAAGCTTGCGTAGATGTTGGCGTCGAGCGCGCGGGCGGCGGCGTATGCATTGCGCTCTATGCAGGGTATCTGCACGAGTCCGCAGACAGGGTCGCAGGTCATGCCGAGATGATGCTCCAGTCCCATTTCGGCAGCATACTCAATCTGTGCCGGTGATCCTCCGAAGAGCTGGCTGGCGGCTGCGGCGGCCATGGCGCAGGCCACACCTACCTCTCCCTGACATCCTACGTCCGCACCGGAGATGGATGCGTTTTGCTTTACGATGTTGCCGAAGAGGCCGGCGGTGGCGAGAGCATGGAGCATCTGTATCTCCGGAAAATGACGGCTCTCCCAGAGGTGGTAAAGCACACCGGGTACGACTCCTGACGAGCCGCAGGTGGGCGCGGTGACGATAGTGCCTCCGGAAGCGTTCTCTTCGCTTACAGCAAGGGCGTATGCGAATACTCTTCCTCTGGAGCGGAGGTTGTCGCGGTATCCCTCGGCTTTTACATAATAGGCGTTGGCCTTACGCTGCAGATTGAGCGGTCCGGGAAGTCTGCCTTCGCGATTGAGACCACGCTCCACGGCAGCCTTCATGGCCTCCCATACCTCATGCAGATAGTCCCAGATGCCCGGGCCTTCGCATTGCTCCACATACTCCCAGTATGTGCGTCCGGTCTGTTCGCAATACTGCATTATCTCAGTCAGAGTGTCGTGACGGTATATGTCCGGAGAGCCGGTGTGAGGTTGGCCTTCCAGCTCTATCGCGCCGCCACCTACGCTGTAGTAGGTCTGCTCATCGGTAGGAAATCCCAGTTCATCGAGCGACTTGATGGTCATGCCGTTGGGGTGATATGGCAGGAATACGTCCGGCTTCCACACTATATTGACAGGCATCTCCGACTTGGAAAGTTCTTCGATGATGGCGACGTCGGTCATGTGTCCTTTGCCGGTTGCTGCAAGCGAGCCGTATAGTATCACTTCAAATCCTTTGGCATTAAGATGAGAGCTTCTGAAAAGCTCGGCTGCGTGGCGCGGACCCATGGTGTGGGAAGAGGACGGCCCGGTGCCTATACGGAATATCTCTCTGATTGATTTCATAGTGCAAATATAAATCTTTTTTATTAATTTTGTCACGGTATGCGAAGACTCCTTTTCATTCAGATACGATTTTTTATATTATGTGTGGCGACGGGACTTTGTCAGTTTGCCGTCGCCTCGCCTGTGGCCTCTTCCGTTTCAACTCTTGCCGAGGGCTCGGCCGAGGCCGTGCCTGACTCTCTCTGGCGTATGCTGGAGGAGGTGGACGTGGTAGCAGTGAAGCAACGCTCCATGCTGGAGGGACGCGCTCTCAGCGGCACCGTGATCGGAGCCGTGGAGATAGATCGCGACAATATTACCGATATCAAGGGAGCTTCCCCGATGGTGCCCAATTTTTTTATCCCCGATTATGGCTCGCGCATTACATCTTCCATATATGTCAGGGGGATAGGCTCGCGCATGGATCAGCCGGCCGTAGGGTTGAATGTGGACAATGTCGGTATCCTCAATAAGGATGCTTACGATTTTGAAATGAGCGACATAGTATCCATAGAGATGATACGCGGTCCGCAGTCTGCTCTCTTCGGACGCAATACCATGACCGGGCTGGTGAGTATCCGCACTCTCTCGCCGATGACCTTTCAGGGCTGGCGTGGCGGTGCATCCTTCTCGAGCGGGGAGACTTTCAAGCTCAACGCCGGCTATTATGCCCGTCCGCTGGATAATCTCGGCGTAAGCCTCTCTGCCGGGTTTGACCGTTCAGGAGGCAGATTTGTCAATGAATATAACGGTCGCAAGCTGGATCATGAGCTGGCCGGCTCGTGGAGGATGAAGATTCACTGGAAGCCCTCGGCAAAGGTGACTCTCACCAATGTGCTTGCCGGCTCGCTGCTCCGTCAGGGAGGCTATCCGTACGAGTCGCTTGAGTCGGGTATGATTTCCTACAACGACACCTGCTTCTACCGCCGCTTTCTAATCAATGACGGACTTACTGTGAGAGCGCAGCTCGGATGGGCGGAATTGCTGTCGGTGACCTCCGTGCAGCATATCGATGATAATATGACGCTTGATCAGGATTTTCTGCCGGTCCCTTATTTTACTCTTACTCAGAAGAAGAAGGAGACTGCTCTGACCGAGGATATAATGCTGCGCGGCAAAGCGGGGGACAAATATAGCTGGCTTACCGGTCTGTATGGTTTTTACCGGCATCTTGACATGGACGCTCCGGTGACTTTCAAGGAGACGGGCATAAGCAATCTGATCGTGTCCCACCGCAATGAGGCCAATCCCTATTTCCCCATAGTCTGGGGTGAAGATTCATTTGTGCTCAACAGTCTTTTCTTCATGCCGTCGTGGGGTGTGGCGCTGTATCATCGCAGTGATCTGCAGCTCGGTCGCTGGCATCTGTCCGCCGGTCTGCGTCTCGATTTTGAGCGCGTCAATCTTAAATACCATTCTTATTGCAATACTTCATATACAATCCTGCGCAATCCCGCCGGAGAGTTGCCGATACCGGATAATCTTGAGGAGGAGCGGCATGTGAAGGTCAATCTCTCCGAGAGCGACAGGCTTCACCGCCAATATCTCATGCTGACTCCTAACCTGAATAATTCATAGACCCGCAAAAAAAGAACGCCCCTCTTGCATATCTG
>CAYSJG010000131.1:0-6136 GCA_964431295.1 uncultured Sangeribacter sp.
ACAGCTCCGCGAAGGAAAGATGCCCAAAGAGTTTCTCCCCATACAGTCGGGCGTGGGCAATGTAGCCAACGCGGTACTCTACGGACTAGGTGAGAATCCCGAGATTCCTCAGTTTGAGATGTACACCGAGGTAATTCAGGACGCCGTGATGACACTCATGGAGGAGGGCAAATGTAAATTTGCTTCCACATGCGCCCTGACATTCTCTGACGACGCCATGCTTCGCTTCATGGACAACATCGACTTCTTCCGCGACAAGATACTTATGCGCCCGGGAGAAATATCCAACCATCCCGAAGTGGTGCGCCGACTCGGCCTGATCGCCATGAACACTGCACTCGAGGCCGACATCTACGGCAATGTCAACTCCACTCACGTCCTCGGATCCAAGATGATGAACGGCATAGGCGGCTCCGCCGACTTCTGCCGCAACGCATTCCTCTCCATCTTCAGCTGTCCCTCCATACAGAAGGGCGGCAAGATCTCCGCAATCGTGCCGATGGTAAGCCATGTGGACCACAGCGAACACTCCGTCAAAGTGCTCGTCACAGAGCAGGGTGTCGCCGACCTCCGCGGCAAGGATCCGATGCAGCGCGCTGAGTGCATAATCGAAAACTGCGCCCATCCCATGTATCGCGAGCTCCTCTGGGACTATGTGAAGCTCTCATGCAAGGCCGGAGGACACACTCCCCACAGCCTCGTGTCAAGCTTCGCGCTCCACAGAGCATTCCAGGAGACCGGCGACATGCTCCAGGCCAAGCTCGAGATCTGACAGCACTACGATCCTTGACAGCCAGATGCCCGCAGAAAGGCATCCCTTAATATCAGCCTCCGACTTCAACCGAAGCCGGAGGCTTTGCTATATATCCTTCGCTTCCATGCCAAAACCTTCTTCGCCCGCGACATAGAAGGAGACATAGAAGGACATAGAAGGAGAAGGAGATACCTAAAAAATTTGGCAACTATTAATATTTTTGTATATTTGTAAAAAATATATAAAACAGCATACTTTCACAAGCAAATACAGACCACCCGTCGTCTATAAAACCACTAAACTAATCTGCAAATGAAAAAAATGCTCCTTCTTCTCGCCACCTCCCTGGCCATCTCAGCCTCATCTATGGCTAACACCTTATGGATCGCCGGCTCTTTCAACAACTGGCAATTGCCGAACGGCAGCGACCCCCGCGGCGCACTTGCCATACCCGAATCTGAGACGAGCGGCCTTTTTGAGGGCTCTGTACTCTTTCCGGCCGGCTCCCATGAATTCGCTTTATTCTATATAGACCCCATCACTAAAAAATGGGCAAAATACGGCACAAATCAGGCCACTCCCCCATTTACACTGCTACGCATTGACGAAGAGAGCCCGGCCGGAACAGCAAAATCTCTGATCTACGGTGAAAGCGATTATTTCAACAATTTCACTCTACGTGAATGGAACGGCACTACAATCAATTTCAAAGTCGATACCGAAGCCTATTCCAATTACGGCTCGCTCTATATGACATCCTACACTGCCGAATATCGCCCCGAACCTCAAAATATTTACGCTCTCTACAGTGTGGACGGCGGCGACTGGCAACGCATGGCAACAGGGCTGGAAGGTCCTGAAGGGGAAATCAACGGCACCGAGATACGCATCATGTATACTGACAAGGAGACCATGGATCTCTTCGATGCATACGGTGTGATGGACGGATTTCCGGCCACATACTCATACTCGGAGAAGTATCTTAACAGTGTACTTGGCGGCGGCGACATCCCGCTCCAGAAGGGAGGCCAGCCCGTCACCTACAAAGGGCTCAACGGCCCCATCCGAGTATCTCACATTCATGTCTCCTGGGTAAATCAGACAGCCTACTGTGCCGTACAGCTGCCGACACCTGATGTCACAGGCCTCCACTATATCGGCTCTGACAGCGACAAAGCAGTCGAAGGCATCTACGACGTCAACGGAATCCGCCACGACAGACTTCACCCCGGAGTAAACATCATCCGCTTCACCGACGGCACCGCAGTCAAGAGAGTCGAAAGATGAGAGTCGAGAGTCGAGAGTTAAGAGAGTCTACAAAACTTACCCGTACAATCATTAGATTCATATAAGGTAATAGCAGACGAAGCCTGGTAAGACAACGTCTGAAGACAGACAACCACATCTGAAGACAGAAAACTCAGTCTGAAGGCAGACAACCACGTCTGAAGACAAAGCGGCATCGGTGACAAAAGTGCCCGATGCCGCTTCAATCATTCCAACCGGTCCAGATACCCGCAGGCACCTGAACTCAGCCAACGTCAATCTATACGATACAGAATACGGATTATGCAATAGGAATCCCGAATTATAGTTTAAGACAGGGGTAACGGAGCGATAGCTTTTGAAATATTTTCCCGGCTTCTGTCACGTAATCGACTCCCGTGACATGCTCAATAAGGTTATTTTTGATGATTTCCGATTGTCCGTTATCGTCACCGCCATAAGTACCGACTTCGGTATTGGGAATGCCAATCGCATTAAGTATTGATGAATCGATTCCGTAAATATGCCATCCATCCGGTTCCATGTCCAGCTTGACATCCGGAGCGATAGATGACAGCATAATGGGAGACGCGCCATGCGTGTCAAGAGAAAAAATATATTCTTTCCCATAGCGAGAGCTGAATTCCTTCTCCACTATAAGATTCATCATTTTCCAAGCCACATTGTTGTCTGAGTAATAGGTACTCTGTAGAACTGCGACATCAAGGTTGCTGTCTTCAGCGTTAAAGACATTTGTAGCGACTGCCTGCGGAAAATACAAATATCCATAGTCCGGTGCCGAATAAGCCACCGACAAATGGTTTGCGTATTTGATGACATAGTATCTCCAGTTTTCAGTATCAGTTCCATAATTTGGCACCAATTCAGAGTCAATATCAATCTTGTCGATAACCTCAAGAAATCTGTGGCGTTCACTATAACGGTGGAAACCGGTGAAGTTTCTCCACGAAGTCCTTATGATGCCGAGATAGCGATATGCAGGTTCGTGGTAACGAATATTATTTGATGTATAATATTTACACATCGAATAGTCCCCTACAGAGAGTAATGCAGCCCGCCTTGTGGCCTCGTCTTTCATAGTCTTCTTGAAAAATTTCTCAGCTTTCATTAAGCGTGTTTTGAGGGACAGCACAAACGCATCATCATCCAAATCCATGGACTGCGATGCGCTTAATCCTTCTGACATCATGCTCAGCGTACCGTTAATTTCATCAATATCCTCATATGCGAATAGAGTCGCCCAGACTTGGCGGTTTTTGTCCTTCGCTTTTTCCTCATCCCAAGAGTTTTTGTTAAGCTGCTTGGGAATAGAGGTCTGAATCTTGCCCTGCATTATCAGACGAACATCACGCAGAGCTCCGTGCATAAATTTTTCACGAATCCGGTCCTCGCTATTCTTTATCAGGTTGTTGACGTGCCTGAATCTGAAATTAAATTCTTCCGGCATTTTTTCAAGACCTAAATACAAACCCCAGAACACTGCGTAAATACGCAATTCTTCGTTAAAATTCAACTCTCCTTTAAGCGCGGATGTTATATCGTTCTTATAGCCTTTCTTTATCTTTTCCGGCAAGGACGATGCGCCAGCAGCCATGGTGTCCATAAAGACATCGAGAGCTTTGATCTTTGCACCGCTTGAAAGTTTTGCCTTTAAACGGGAGTCATCAAGCCTCGGGAATTTATGACGTGCCGGCTCGGACTCATTCTTTTGTTCTGGTTCGCAATCACCTACGATAAAGTCTAATCCTCGTAATAAATATTGAAGCAGATTGATGAAAGCCGGGTCAACAGATTTTAAATCCTCGGTTTTATCCAAGAGCTCCCAGACATACTGCATCCATGATGTATCAAATTTGACGGCTATCATATCGGCAAGTTTGGGATTATATGCCTTTATCAACTTATGAATTTTTGCCTTTACGATTTCAAACTCACTGAGGGGTTTCCCTCTGGAGTTCATTTTATTGTATAAGTCATCAGATAAATCAAAGATGCCGAAATCAAGTAGATAAAAGTTGATTGGGCATTCATCGGATGTCAATTTGTCCCATAGTGCGCCGCAGTCCTTGAAGGTATTGTGGATTCTGTCCAAAACATTGAGCATGGACACAATCGAGGGGTCTACGTAAAAAGCTCCTCTGAAGGAATTCAGGTCCCTCAGATAAGTACTGATTGGGGTTGCCGAATCCTTTTCTGTCACGATCACTTCAGCCAATTTATCTTTTTGGCCAATTAGCAAATCTCTACAGAATGCTACCGTTGTATTTCTTGTGGCATAGCTGAATTGTAACAGCGCCGCGATATCATTGTCTGCAATCTTTCCGGAGACAGCGGCATAGAAGTGGAGAAGGAAGAGCGTTGTCAAGCGCTGCTGTCCGTCCAGTGGCATAAATTTCTTGTCTTTCGCATCACAGCCATAGACGAAATCTAATGTTTCTTCCCGGCCCGTTTCAAGTGCAGTCTTGAAGGTGCCAAGCATGCTGGTCAGCACTTCTTCTGTCTTCTCAGTTCCGGCTCCATATATATAATCGCGCTGTAAAGTAGGGATGGTTATCCCTTTCTTCACCAACTGCCAGAAAGTTGTTTTTTTGCCTATGTTATTGCTCATATTCCTTCAGTTACTATCCTGTCGCTTAAAATGCCGTATTGTCCACATAGTCTGCAAGTTTAGACTTCATATCACCATAGTAGAGAATACGATCGTCATGCGACCATGAATGAATCTGCATTTTGCTCCGATCGTAAAGTTTTAGAAATACTTTTCTTGTGCAGATTGGAAAGTATTCGCCATCTGCAATCTGATTGGAAATTATCTGGCGCTTTGTCTCAAAGGGGGAATTTCCAATGCTTGCGTTTTGCTCGAGGTCAAGCAATGCCATGTTCGAAAGCTGATGCACCTCACTTGCCTTATCCTCACTTTCATCCAATCTGTCATAGAAAGCTACAACTTTGTCAAAAAGCGCTCTAACCGAATCGTAAGTATATTTTTTAGGGTCGGCATTAAAGTAATCTTTATCCCTCTGCAGCTCCGCGATGATTGACTTTTGAGCCTCCTTAATCTCCAGATTTCCCAGATTTAGATTTTTGAGTGTGTCAATATTACAGTCTATCCACGCAATCCACGACTCCTTTTTGTCAGCGGGCAGACAGTCGGAATTTTGGGCATGGATGTGTTCCAATGTCCATACCCTCGACTTGCCGTCCTCAGTATAAAGATAATGGGCAAACGAAAAGAAATCTGCGTTCTTCTGTATCCGGCATGTCTCCACATTATATAGCAACAACAGCCTCTTTATGTACTTATAATGGGTCGGGTTGTCATAACTTAGCTTCGACAAGCTGTCAATACGGATATCATTATGCTTATCAAGATAGGGCAATTTCATATCATGCTTTATCATCCCGATGACAGCATCTTTGAGGTCTTTCTGCCCAAACTCACCATCAAGGAGATAGCAGATTGCATCATCTTCATGACCGGGTGAAGCCACGGCGTTCAAATAGCCGATCTGATGATACAGGTCACGGTCTCCATACCAGCGGATAATTTTTTCGTATGCATTGAGAACTTTCTCCCACACCATCCATGCATCCGCGCTTGATTCAATCAAATCCTTGAAGTAAAGGTAGGTGTACAGCTCATCCTCTTTATGGAGTTTACCGCTCCTGACTCCGACATTAGATGCATACTTGGCGCTCATCAGATCAAATAACAGCTCAATCGAATTTCGGCCTACATTCTTACGATTGGTGAGAAAGGCCTGGAGTGACTTATTGCTGAAATTTTGCTCAATTTCATCCCATTTCTCGTTGATACTGACCTGCTTTTGTGTAAAACGCTCTTGCTCGACTTCAATCTTAAGTGATTGCGACAATGCATCAAGGTTGCCAAGGTCGAATTTGGTCGTATTGCTGAGAAATAACGACCGAATAAGCTCCGAGCACGACAGACCGACTTTCAACGAGTTCATCCGATTGAATATTTCGTGAGGGTCTTTATCCTCGAAAGTCTCATACCATACTACCTGCACGGATTTTAAATTATTACTGTCCGCTAAACATTAGAATGACTTAGAAAAATTTAGGGCTGCTTCC
>CAYSJG010000132.1:0-6122 GCA_964431295.1 uncultured Sangeribacter sp.
GCCGGTCTGGCAGCTCACCTCGCCGGAGTGGTGGCCGCTTACACCACTCTTCCCGTAATCGCGGTGCCCGTAAGAGGCAAATCGCTCGAGGGACTCGACTCACTCTTCTCGATGGTGCAGATGCCCAGCGGCATTCCCGTGGCTACCGTGGCTATCGACGGCGCGAAAAACGCCGCGATACTCGCCGTGGAGATTCTCGCGGTCCACGATGAGTCGCTCGCCGAAAAACTCGATGCTTTCCGCACTTCACTGGCGCTCAAAGTGCTTGACGCCGATAAGGAACTCAACGTATAATCCCTCCCCATGACAGATAGCAGAATATTTGTAGAGAAGAAGGAGCAGTATCGCGTAGAGGCCGAGTCGCTGCGCCGTGAGCTCAACAGCAATCTCAATCTTGAGATACGCAAGCTGAGACTCGTGTGCGTATACGATGTCTTCGGCGTGGAGGAGCCCCTTCTTCAAGAGAGTCTGTACAGAGTCTTTGGCGAACATGCCACCGACACAGTCACCGCGGGCGATGCTTTTTGCAAAGAATATGAGAATCATCCGCATCTGGCAGTGGAATGTCTTCCCGGCCAGTTTGACCAGCGCGCCGCCTCGGCGGAGGAGTGTCTCAGACTTATCGACCCGCAGACCACAGCCCGTATCCGCAGCGCACGCCTGATGATATTCGATGACTCGGTGAGCGCCGCCGACCTCGCAAAAATCGCGGGATATACCATCAATGCCGTTGAGTCGCGAGCCAAAGACCTCTCGGTCCTCAAGGCCCCCGAGAATGCCAGTGCCACTCCGGTGGAACTGCTTGTCGGTTTCCGCGACATCAAGCCTGAAGAGGCCGCCGGATATTGCAGCATGAAGGGACTCGCCATGAATGCCGATGACCTCATGGAGGTGGTGAAATATTTCACTCTGGAGGGACGTGATCCCGCAGAGACGGAGCTTCGTATCCTCGATACTTACTGGAGCGACCATTGCCGCCACACTACTTTTACCACTCATCTGACCGACATAGAGATAGATCCCTCTGAATGCAGCGGAACTCTTGCCGAGACGCTTGAGGAATGGAAGAAGATACGCCGTGACTTAGGTCGCGAGCAGAAGCCTCTCTGCCTGATGGACCTCGCCACAATCGGCGCGCGTATCCTCCGCAAGGAGGGTAAGCTGGATGATCTCGAGCAGAGCGAGGAGAACAATGCCTGCAGCATATATGTGGACGTGGATATCGAAGGGGGAGAGAGCGAGCGATGGCTGCTGCAGTTCAAGAATGAGACCCATAACCATCCCACCGAGATAGAACCCTTCGGCGGTGCGTCCACCTGTCTCGGAGGCGCCATCCGCGACCCGCTCAGCGGGCGTGCGTATGTATACCAGGCTATGCGCGTCACCGGTGCCGGCGACATCTGGCTGCCGGTGAAGGATACGCTTGCCGGCAAGCTGCCGCAGCGTGTGATTTCGCTGCGCGCCGCCGCCGGATATAGCAGCTACGGCAATCAGATAGGTCTCGCCACAACTCATGTGCGCGAGGTGTATCATCCCGGATATGTGGCCAAGCGTCTTGAAGTGGGCGCTGTGGTCGGTGCCGTAAAAGCCTCCGATGTGAGACGCGAGAGCCCGGCTCCCGGGGATGTCGTGCTGATGTTCGGCGGCCGTACGGGCCGCGACGGCATAGGAGGCGCCACCGGCAGCTCCAAGGAGCATACGCTCTCTTCGCTTGAGGAGTGCGGCTCCGAGGTGCAGAAGGGTAACGCTCCCGAGGAGAGAAAGATAGAGCGTCTCTTCCGCCGCCCGGAGGTGACAAGGCTCATCAAGAAGTCCAATGACTTCGGTGCCGGCGGTGTCAGCGTGGCTATCGGCGAACTTACCGACGGCCTCGATATATATCTGGACCGTGTGCCGGTGAAATATGCCGGCCTCAACGCTACCGAACTTGCCATCTCCGAGTCGCAGGAGCGTATGTCGGTGGTGGTCGAAGCCAAGGATGCCGAAGAATTCATGAAATATTGCGCCGAGGAGAATCTTGAGGTCACGCATGTGGCCGATGTCACCGACACGCGCCGTATGCGTATGTATTACGGTGACAAGCTGGTGGCCGATCTCTCCCGCGATTTTATAGACAGTGCGGGCGCACCCCACTACGCCAAGGCGCATGTGGTAGCTCCCACTGACGTCAATCCGATGCTCCGCACGCCGGAGGGTAAGAATGTGGCGGAGAAGATGCTCGCAGTCATGGCCGAGCCTAACGTCACTTCTCAGAAAGGCCTTATAGAGATGTTCGACTCCTCCATAGGCCGCTCTACGGTGCTCATGCCTTTCGGCGGTCGCCGTCAGGCTACGGAGGCTCAGGTCTCTGTGCAGCGTCTGCCTGTGGGGGATCGTGTCACTCACACTGCCTCTATGATGGCATACGGCTACAATCCGGAGCTGGCGAGCTGGAGCCCGTTCCATGGCGCGGCATACGCTGTCGTGGACGCCATGGCCAAATGCGTGGCCGCCGGTGCCGAACACAGCGGCATGCGCTTCTCCTATCAGGAATATTTCGAGCGCATGCATACTCCGGAATCATGGGGCAAACCCCTCTCCGCACTGCTCGGCGCGCTGCGTATGCAGCTTGACTTCGGTCTGCCCGCCATAGGGGGCAAGGACTCCATGAGCGGCACTTTCAATGACCTGAATGTCCCGCCGATGCTGATGGCCTTTGGTGTGGCCACTGTGGATGACCGCCGCGTGATCAGTCCTGAACTTAAGGCCGCAGGGGATAATCTCTATCTGTTCGAGGCCGCCCCGCGCAAGGATTTCTTCCCGGATACGGACGCTCTGCGCCGCAATTTCCTCGCTCTTGAAAGCCTGACCGTCAAAGGTGAGGTAAAGGCCGCGTATGCCATAGGAGCCGGCGGTGTGGCCGAGGCCGTGGCCAAGATGGGATTCGGCAATATGATCGGTGCGCGGCTGACGCTTGATGCCGACGGACTTTTCAATCTCCGTCCCGGCGCCGTGGTCATAGAGACTGAGCTCACTCTTAGCCCTGAGGACTTGGCAGGGGCTCAGTTTGTGAAGATAGGCGAAACCGTGGCAGAGCCGGTGGTAGAGGTGGCAGGCGCGAAGCTGAGTCTCGAAGAGCTCGAGGAGGCCAACCGCAGCCGCCATATCAAAGTATATCCCGACCGCAGCGGTGTGGAGGGTGCGGCTCCCGTGCCGGATGCGAAAGAATATCCGATGCCGAAATGGCACGGTGAGAAGACAGCGCATCCCATGGTGTATCTCCCCGTATTCCCCGGCACCAACTGCGACTACGATATGACCAAGGCCTTCCGGAGAGCCGGCGCGCAGACTGTCTCCACAGTGTTCTGCAACCTCACCCCGGAGGATGTGCGCCGGTCTGTACGCGAGATGGTGGAGCATATCGACGGAGCGCATATACTCGCGCTCAGCGGCGGCTTCTCCGCCGGCGATGAGCCTGACGGTAGCGGCAAATTCATAGCCTCGGTGCTTTGCAATGAGGAGGTGAAGGCAGCTGTGGAGCGTCTTATCGTCCGCGGTGGTCTGGTGCTCGGTATCTGCAACGGTTTTCAGGCACTTGTCAAGAGCGGACTGCTTCCCTACGGCCGTATAGGCCGTCTTGAGGCCGACAGTCCGACACTCTTCCGCAACGATATCAACCGTCATATCTCGCAGATGGTCACCACACGTGTGGGCAGCGTACGCTCCCCGTGGATGGCCGGCTTCAAGCCCGGCGATCTGCATACGGTGGCCGCATCTCACGGCGAGGGTCGCTTTACCTGTACAGATGAGCAGGCCCGCGAGTTGATGCGCAATGGACAGATAGCCTTCCAGTATGCCGATGCCGACGGCAATCCTACCATGACATCCCCCTTCAATCCCAACGGATCCACTTACGCCATAGAGGGTGTGGTAAGTCCCGACGGTCTCGTTCTGGGCAAGATGGCTCACAGCGAGCGCTATGAGGAGGGACTCATGAAGAATATCTCCGGCGAGAAGAATCAGGATATCTTCGCCAACGCGGTGGCTTATTTCCGCGACTGATAGAGTAATTGAAATAGAAAATTAACAGCATAATAAATGTCAAAGAGTTATGAATCCTCCGGCGTGAATCTGGAGGCCGGCTACGAGGTGGTGGCGCGCATACGCAAGCATGTCAAATCCACTGAACGTCCCGGAGTAATGGGTTCGATAGGCGCTTTCGGCGGCATGTTTGACCTCGGGTCGCTCGGCTATGAGCATCCCGTACTGGTCAGCGGTACGGATGGTGTGGGCACCAAGCTGAAACTTGCTTTTGCCACAGGTATCAACGATACCATAGGCATAGATGCCGTGGCGATGTGTGTCAACGATGTGCTTGCCCAGGGAGCCGCTCCGCTCTTCTTCCTCGACTATGTGGCCGTAGGTAAAAACCATCCCGCAGTCGTGGAGGCCATAGTGGCCGGTGTGGCGGAAGGATGCCGTCAGGCAAACTGCGCTCTCATAGGTGGCGAGACCGCCGAGATGCCCGGTATGTATGACGAGGATGAATATGACATCGCGGGATTCACTGTCGGCGCCGTCGAGAAGTCGAAGCTCATCGACTGCTCCAAGGTAAAGGCCGGCGACATGCTCGTGGGTATAGCTTCCAGCGGCGTGCATTCCAACGGCTTCAGCCTCGTGCGCAAGATTATCGCCGACAATTCGCTCAGTCTCTCGGACAAACTGCCGGAGACCGGTATGCTCACTCTCGGTGAGATGCTGCTGACACCGACCAAGATATACGTCAAGCCCGTGCTTGATGTCATCGCCAATGTGGATGTGCACGGCGTGGCTCATATCACAGGCGGCGGCTTCGACGAGAATATACCGCGAATACTCCGTAAAGGTCTCGGTGTGGAGATCGAGGAGGGAAGCTGGGAGATACTTCCGGTCTTCGGTCTGCTTGAGAAGTATGGCCGTGTGCCTCACCGCGAGATGTTCAATGTCTTCAACATGGGCATAGGAATGGTGCTGGCAGTGGACGAAGCCGATGTGGCGCGCACATTGGAGATACTCGGCTCGCATGGCGAGAAGGCTTCCGTGATAGGTAAGATAGTAGAAGGAACAGAAGGTTGCAAGATAAAATAATGAAAGCGCTGATAAGTGTATCCGACAAACGTGGCGTGGTAGAGTTTGCCACGGAGCTCAGCCGTCTCGGCTGGGATATAATAGCTACGGGAGGGACGGCAAAGGCCCTCGTGGATGTCGGTGTGAAAGTGATCGGCATCAGTGAGATTACCGGTTTTCCGGAGATTTGCGAGGGTCGTGTGAAGACTCTGCATCCCAAGGTGCACGGAGCGCTGCTGGCGCGCCGTGACAAGCCCTCTCACATGGAAGAGCTGAAGGCCAACGGCATAGGCACTATCGAGATGGTATGTGTCAATCTCTATCCTTTCGAGGCCACCATCGCTAAAGAGGGTGTGACCATGGAGGATGCAGTGGAGAATATCGATATAGGCGGTCCGTCTATGCTCCGTTCGGCTGCCAAGAATTTCCGCGATGTCACGGTGGTCTGTGATCCGGATGACTATGCCAAGGTGCTTGAGGAGATACGTGCAGATGGTCATACCACACCGGAGACACGTTTGCGTCTGTCGGCCAAGGCGTATACCCATACCGCCGAATATGACAGCCATATCGCAGCATATATGCGTCGCGCCGCCGGTCTCAGCGAGAAGCTCTTCCTGACCTTTGAGGAGAAGCAGGCTCTGCGTTACGGCGAGAATCCGCATCAGCAGGCCAAATTCTATCGCGCCGCCGAGGAGGTGCCGTATTCTGTGGCATTCGCACGTCAGCTCGGAGGCAAGGAGCTTTCCTACAACAATATCCAGGACGCCAACGCTGCTCTCAGCATAGTGCGTGAATTTGATGAACCTTTCTGCGTAGGGCTCAAGCACATGAATCCATGCGGAGCCGCTGTCGGCAAGACTCTGCTCGAAGCATGGCAGCGCACTTATGAGGCCGACAAGGTGAGCATCTACGGCGGTATCGTGGCGATGAACCGTCCGCTGACCGCCGATGTGGCTGCCCTGCTGAAGCCTATATTCCTTGAGATAGTGATGGCTCCGGCCTTTGAGGAAGATGCGCTCAAGGTGCTCGCCGGC
>CAYSJG010000133.1:0-6079 GCA_964431295.1 uncultured Sangeribacter sp.
TATGACCGAAATCTGCGACCCCTGCGTTAACATTTTTTGTGGGATGGGGTCTTAAGTGCTATTGCTATGTAAAGAGCATTCATGGCATACTTCATTGAGATTTTGAGACTATCACGATTATAGTAGAGATCGGCAAGATAGAAATGCGATTTCATGACATTTCGCAGGTCGTTATGCTTCTCGAAGTATTCGGCCGCATGTTTCAGGGAGTCTATGCTTGTGTCGTAGTTGTAGTGCTTAACATTGGCCTGACAAAAGAGAAGATTATATTTGGCTCGGTCGGATTCTTTCATCGCAACGCTGTCCGGAAGCGAAAGGAGAAGATTAAGCGCGGAATCTGGATTCTCCTCCATTATCGCCTCTGCCTTATCCAATGTCTTGACGACAGGTGATGAAGAGCAATCCGTCAACATCATGATTGACAGAACGCCTATTGCCGCTCCAAGCGATATTCGTAAGATTGCTGATATATTTAAGATTGCTGATATATTAAGGTGTGTATTCATGGATGCTGATTCTTTTTGTCGCTTAGAAGCGGAAGCCGATGGAGAGGGAGCCTGTGGCCATGCCGGTGAAGAGGGTCATGCTCCCGGAGTTATACCACTGGATATTTCCCTTGCCTATCAGGCACACGAAAAAATCATGAAGATTGTAGGTAAGGCTCATGCGACCTAATGTATTCAGAGCCCACATGTCGGTCGCTCCATCGGCATTAAGCTCCGAACAGTGAGTCACTCCGGAGCTCACCATCGCCGTGATATTATAGAGCAGATGCTTGTTGATAACCCAGTTATAGCCATATCCTCCCAGCAGGCAATATTCATTGTACTGGATGCGGAATCGCCATTGATTCCACGTGAAGTAGGGGATGAGTTTTTCGGGAAGACGCGTGAAGTCAAATTGGGAGTCCTGATGCTGGAAATTGAAGCCTAACATAAACGAGCCGGCGCTCTTCTTCTGCAGACGGGAGAAATTATAGGCCGCGCCGTTGGCATACTTCTTATTGTTGAAGTAATAATATACGGCAAAATTAATAGAATTGCTCTTCACGCCCGGAAAATACTCCCGCATCAGCTTTTTGGAATAATCACCGAATTTGCGGATATAGGTGCCACCGGTGTTACTGATAAAGGAGAGCTCGGCGCTAAAGCGCGCACATGTGAAGCCAAATTCAAACTTCTTATGGTTGATAGGCTTGTTATAAAACAGGTGGCCTAAATCTACGGAATAGTTGACACTGACCGCCATAAAATGCAGATATGCTGCCGCACTGGTGTAAGGTTCTGAATGAAACAGCATCGGCAATTTATGCTGGCCGTTGATGTAATAAGAGTCCGCCCAGGCATCGAAGGCAAGACGCGCCTTCCAGTTCTTGCCGAAGCCCGCCACATAAGTAGAGTCGTATGTATTAAATACCCGGTCGCCCCAGTTATATACCTTACAGAAGAGATCCATGAATCTGGAATATCTCACAGTGGTGTCCTTGGGATTGAAATATCCCTTTTTCAGCAGATGCCACCAGTCTCGATCCGGATCATCCTTGGCAGAATAGTTCTTCATCGCCATATATTCTGCCTGAGCCGGATGTATCTTGCCACTGACTGTGGCTGCGACGGAGTCGCTGTCCGCGACAGTGACTTCATCGCCGACACTCTTTTCAGCCTCTCCGACCGAGATACTGTCACAAGGATACGAAGATTGCGGGAGGGTCATCTCCCCCCTCGCCACGAAAGCCGACATCATGGATGCCGCAAGTATTGCCGCAAGTATCAATATCCTCATCAGTGGCTTCATCTTCTATCTGACAGTCATACAGAGCGGATATTCATTTCTTTATTCCCCTGGCATCGAGAGCTTCCTGATAGCGGCGCGCGTTAGCCTGATGCGAGGCATAATCGGATGCAAAATTATGGGCTCCCGAGAAGTCCTCCTTGGCACACATATACAGATCCTCCGACTCCGGCGACTGCAGGACCGCATCTATGGTGGATTTGGAGGTGGTGCGTATCGGACCGGGAGGCAAACCATTGATCCTATATGTATTATAAGGTGAATCTACCTTGAGATGTTCACCCGTGACCCGTCTAATTGTAAAATCTCCGAGGGCGTATCTCACAGTGGGATCGGCCTGCAGCCGCATACCCTTCTGCAGACGGTTGACATACAGACGCCCTATGCGCCCCTTCTCGCTCTCGAGATTGGTCTCTTCATCCACTATGGAGGCGATGACCACCACCTCCTCCGGACTTAAACCCAGCGCACGGGCCTGAGCCACACGCGCCTCGGTCCAGAAGCCTGAATAGTTGTCGGCTATCTTCTCCACCACCTTCTCAGGTGATGCCGTCCAGAAGAAGCTGTAAGTGTCGTTGAGGAAAAGAGCGGGCGCCTGACGCTTGTCATCGAGGCCATATTTCGCAAGAGTAGCCGGACTGTAGAGCACCGCGCGCAGTGAATCCGCCGGAAAATCGAATCTCGCGGCTATCCGGGGCAGAAAACCATCCAGATCACGCACTCCGTTGATGACTATATTAAACGGAGTCTCGGCGCCGCGACTAAGTGTCTTGGCGGCCATAAGGGCCGAAGTCCCCTCCTTGATCTCATACGCTCCGTAGCGCAGCGCGAGTGTCTCCTCGTCATCGGTCATCACCCGCATCACCTTGGCTGCATAATCCGGACCGAAATATTTCGACAGGCTGTCACTTACGGTCCGGGAGGTAGCTCCACGCGGTATCTTTATTACCGCCGAACTCGCGGAATGCGACAGCAGCAACGGCGCGACCAGAGCCACTGCGGCCACGACAAATATCGCGACAGCTCCTGCGGCCCACAGCGCCACTCGTCGTCCTGCGGATTTTCTTACCGGCGCATGACCGCGCCGCTCTTGACCGGAACGTTTATTCTGCATGGATCTCTTCTCTACCTTTCAGATTTGAAACTTATTTATTACAGCCGCTATCTCCACGGCATCGCCGGGCGTTGTATTGACTATCGGGAGACTAAGCACCTCGGAGGCAAGGCGCTCGCTTAGCGCGAGAGAACCTGCCGAGAGGAGACGTCCCTTATAGCATGGCTGAAGATGCGGAGGGACGGGGTAATGGATGTCGGTCTCCACCCCTTCACGCGCAAGGAAATCCTTCAGCTCATCGCGATAAGGAGTGCGGACCACAAACTGATGCCAGACCTGCACCCTGTCTGCGAAGATACCGGGGGCCGTCACCAATGGACTGTCTATGCTGCCGCAGTACGCACGGGCAACCTCATCACGACGCCGGGACACATCGGCAAGCCAGGGAAGCTTCTCGAGCATCATCGCCGCCTGAATCTCGTCCATGCGGCAGTTATAACCCTGCATGATGTGATGATAGCGGCGGTCGCTTCCATAGTTGGCGAGCACCCGCACTGTCTCGGCAAGTGTGTCGTCGGAAGTAAGCACGGCGCCCCCGTCGCCGAGTGCGCCCAAATTTTTTGTAGGATAAAAACTTATCGCGGCCGCATCGCCGAGCGAGCCGGCCTTACGACTGTCGCGAAATCCGGTCTCGGGAGCCTCTGCGCCGATAGCCTGTGCCATATCCTCGATTATCAGCACACCGCGGCTGCGCAGACGCGCCGCCGCCTCTCTCTCCCAGCTCGCCGTGCCGTAAAGATGGACCAGAAGGACCGCCTTGATGCCGTCGTCGGCCTCCACCGCCTCGAGGGCATCCCCAAGCGAGAGATTGTAATCAGTCTCCGATGGGTCGATCATCACCGGCACCAGACCCAGGTCCGAGAGCGGCAATACGGATGCGATAAAGGTATTGCCCGGCACGAGTACCCGGTCACCCTTGCGGAGACGGCCCAGCTCCATGTATGCTCTGAATATCAACCGAATGGCATCAAGGCCATTCGATACGGCCACACATGACGAAACGTCACACAGCTCTGCTATGCGACGCTCGAAATTTTCTGTATGTCTGCCGTGGAGAAACCATCCCGAGCGGATCACCTCCTCCGCGGCGCGGACCATCCTGTCCGTCAGCTCAGGCGACGACATCGCCGCCAAATCTATGAATTTAAATCGTTTCTGTGAGTCGGTCGTCATCATTTTTTAATACGGCCACATATTCCCTGTATTTATCAAAGTCGCGGATATAGTCCGAGGCCTCATAATATTCAGAACATAGCGCCGCCACTACTGTGCCGGTAGTGAAATTGCGCATCGTCAGCCAAACGCCGGGAGGGATCAGCACTCCCTTGTTGGCGCGGTCGAGGCGCACTATCATCTCGCGGTCACCGTCGGTAAGATGCATCTCAAAAGAGCCGGAGACCGCCATCACTACTTCATAATTCTCCTTGTGGGCATGCCCGCCGCGTGTCTCGCCACCGGGCACATCATAGATGTGAAACACCCGCTTTATGGAAAACGGCACGTGACACCCCTCCTCGATAAAGGAGAGGTTGCCACGCGGGTCGCATACTTTTGAAAATTCGTAAACCTTGACTTTGTCGAGAGGACTCATCAGTTGGCGCTGTTTTTCTCTTTGATTTTTTCGAGTTGTCGCTCCAGAGCCTCCAGGCTCAGGTCCACTGCCTCCTCGAAGCTGTCGGCTGTCTTGGACGCAAAGAGGTCGGCACATGAGGGCACCTGCATCGTGATGGACGCCTCTTTATTGTTGGCTGTCTCCGGCTTTACAACCCGCAGATTCACCTCCACGGAGTTCACCCAGTCGAAACGACGTGTCAGGCGACCTACCTTCTTCTGGATGAACTGTTCAAGACGCTCGGACATATCGAAATGGATTGCATTGATCTGTACTGCCATAATTCTGTGTTTTAGATGGTTGCTTCACTTTGCCACTAACACGGCAACGCGGCAATGCTCGCTGCGCCACTTGTGTGACTACAAAGATAACAATTTTCCACCAACTTTTTCCCACTTCCCACACCTCTTATTTCAAAAAATCTCCAAAAATTTTGATACAGTGTCCTATTCTCCCCACTCTCACCCACCTCAGCACACCTCCCCATTACATTGTTCCCACAAATGCAAAATACTCTGACTTATCACACATCTGTTAATCCCATAATACACTGCCCATATGTCAATTAAAGAAAATGTGCAAATTATCACTTACAAGCAGAATTTTTTCAATCCGATTTTTTGTTGTATATTTGTAGGCTGATTCACAAACGATTCAACCACTACCCATTTATGAGCATGGAAAATATACTCGCACAAGGGGTCGCCGATGCCGTCAAGGAGCTGTATGCTCTCGACATCGACCCGACATCCGTGCAGATATCGGAAACAAGAAAGGAATTTGAAGGCAATCTCACCGTCATGGTGTTTCCATACGTGAAAGCGGCAAGAAAAAGTCCCGAGGCCACCGCACAGGAGATAGGTGCGTGGCTCAAGGAGCATCTTGAAGCTGTAGCTGCATACAATGCCGTCAAGGGATTTCTCAATATCGTCATTGATCCGGCCTACTGGCTGCATCGCCTCGCCGACATAGAGAGCGACCCGGATTTCGGTATCAAAACGGCCACGGACCAAAGTCCGCTGGTAATGGTGGAATATTCTTCACCCAATACCAACAAGCCGCTCCACCTTGGGCATGTCCGCAACAATCTGCTGGGATATTCACTCGCAAATATTCTCAAGGCCAACGGAAACCGCGTCATCAAGACTAATATCGTCAACGACCGCGGCATACACATCTGCAAGTCGATGCTCGCATGGCAGAAGTGGGGAGACGGCGCGACGCCGGAATCCTCCGGCAAGAAGGGAGACCACCTCATCGGTGACTTCTACGTGCTTTTCGACAAGCATTTCAAGGCCGAAGTGAAGCAGCTCATGGAGCAGAAGGGACTATCGGAGGATGAGGCCAAGGCCGCATCGCCGCTCATGCTCGAAGCAAGGGAGATGCTCCAGAAATGGGAAGCCGGCGATCCCGAAGTCCGCTCGCTCTGGAAGATGATGAATGAATGGGTCTACGCGGGATTTGACGAGACATACCGTCGTCTCGCTGTGGACTTCGACAAGATATACTATGAGTCGGATACTTATCTCGAGGGGAAAGAGCTTGTGCTCGGAGGACTCGAG
>CAYSJG010000134.1:0-6075 GCA_964431295.1 uncultured Sangeribacter sp.
GTCTCGAACCCACGACCTACGGAACCACAATCCGTCGCTCTAACCAACTGAGCTACATTTACCATTTTTGCGTTAGGAAGAATCTCTTCTCCCAATTGCGATGCAAAGTTAACTAAATTTTTTTATTCACCAAAATATTCAATGAAATTTTTATCGCGGGCTGGTAAAAATTTCAATTCTTCCTCAAACCATTCTCAATACAAACTCAGGGACTCTGATTTGCGTAAGACCCCATCTAATTCTGACGCATGAAGGTAAACATGGTGTCGTATGCCTTGCATCGTACCGACGGGCGGCTAAGGATGAGGTCGTGAAGCCCGCTGTCGATCTCGCAAATCACACGTGTGGAATCAGAAGCAAGCCTCGCTGCCCGATGACGTATCATCTCAGGATTGAGCACACAGTCCCCCGTGGAAAATTCAGGCGTGTAATTACAGCCATAGATTGCCCGACTGGAGGTCATCACCAATATTGGCACGGTAAGATGAGCACCATTGCGTATCAGATCGCGCTGCGCATGATTGATAGCACCCACCCACGACATCGTCACCGGCGGTGAATATATCATTTTCCAGTCAGTGTTATATTCCCACTCACCGTCATATTGCTTAAGCAGACTGTAGGCATAGCCGTCACAGTGTGACTGCTTGATCTTGGCATTAGGGAAGATATGTCCCATCCCCTCTACGAGATTGGCGGCCACATCACGCATGAATGCCGAATAATTCCACTCGATGAATGGCGAATTCGTCACCACCCTGTCCACACCGGCACGCCTACCGCGCATCGCAGCGTAATAAAGCACTGTCAGACCTCCGGTAGAGTGACCCCCAAGAGTGATGTCTGTATTACCGTCGCGGCGTATCTGCACCAGCGCCGAGTCTATATCCTCAAAAAATTCATGCTGCTTTCTGACATTGAACGGATATTGCCATGGCAGGCGGCTGCGGCCATATCGCCGCAGATCCACTGCGTAGAAATTATATCCGGAGTCGTTCATCAGCTCTCCCATCTCGCTCTGGAAGAAATAGTCGTTGAAGCCATGCACATAGAGAAAAGCCTTGCGGCTACCGCCGCTTCTCTTATCCACGAGCCGCCGGATAATCGTGCATCTCACAGGACCGTCGAAGGCGTCGGGCATTCTGACAAACCGCGACTCATATCCCGGGAGCAGATCCTCTCCCCACTCCCAGTCGTCAGGCATCACCTTGTCACCCTTGTATTTGCTCTGCCAGTCCCAGGTCTCAAAAAATCGCGAGGATGCACACGCAGCCGTGACTGCGATAATTACAAACGCTAAAGCGGTGATCAGCCCTCTCATCCGCCTGATATCTTTTTGGGTATTTCTTATCTTTATGTCATTCATAGTCAAGAGAGGCGTGAGGCCCATGTCTATCAGATTCCGAAATTTTAATATGCAGAGTCTTAGGAGCTTAAAAACAATATGAGACCATTGCGTCCAGACGGTTGGCTCCGGCATGGCGTCCGCTGAAATCCTTGCGTTTGGCAGTGATATACTCTATGCCGGCCATAAAGCGGGGAGTGATGCGCCAGAAAGCATTGACACATCCGTAGAGGCCGTAGCGATAATCGGTAGGATTCTGATATTTGCGACCGTAATATTGCTGCTCGCCCAAACCTATGCAGGCGAATACTTTGGAGGAGATATCGTACCGCACACCTGCGGTCAGTCCCAGACTCAACGGTGCCACCATGGCTCCGGGCGCAGAACTGTCACCTACAAGATCGTAGTTGTCGCAGGCAAGGTCGCCTTGCAGCGAACCGATTCCCCTCCCCACGGCGCCCTGAAAGTAGACGGTAAGCGGAGTGATGATGTTGATGCATCCCGATAACTGAGCGCCCCAGCCTGTCACATTATGGTTGCGTTGCTCTATCAGGTTGCGGTAGCTCAGAGTGCGGAGTATACCCGAAGCGCGTACGTAGCTCGCGCCGTTGTCCCAGCTATATTGCGCGAGAGCCGCGAAGTCCGGCACATACCCCGTGCATCCTTCCGACTTCCCCTCTATCGGAGACATCGCCAGATGCGGGATGGCTATGCTGCCTCCTACAGACCAGCCTTTGCGGAATTTGTGGAGATATTTGACAAGGATCTGCTTGTCGGTAGTCTGGCCGTTGGGGCCTTCCCCGTCGACGGTCGGCACAAGGCTGCCGTCATCCACAAAGGAGGAGGAGGTATAGCCGAGCGTGAAGTCGTTGAGAGTCACGTAGGCTTTTTTGAGTACGAAATTTTTTCCGCTCACCGCCGCCTGGATAAATGCGGAATATTTCAGACCCTTGTGGTGACCTAATACGGTAAGGTGTACTCCGGTCTGCGACATCGAGCCTCCGAGACCTCTTTTGTGAGCCGGATCGGCCGGTATGCTGATGTCGAAGGGATAAAAGTCGTAGCCCGACTGATAGCCGTTCCAGTCAAACCATCCGCGCAGCGCCAATTTGCCGCCCACGCCGAGGGCCAGCGATGCGTCCGCGGTCATAAACATGAAGGTGGGTGCCTCCGGGTCGTGAAACTGCCGGTATTGCTCCAGATAGAACATCCTGATCAGCGAATTGACCGAATCTTCCGATACAGAGTCCGGACGGGAGCCGCCAAGATATATCTTCTTTATGGAATGTATCAGAGACTCTCTGGACTTCTCGTCGGCGGTACGCGGAGTGGCGCTATTCCTGGCGGAGATGTAGTCATCAGATCGCCCGTTACGCCTTTGGTCATTACGCTGAGATGTCTCCCGGGAGGACCTGTCCCCTCTGAAGTCCCATGACTCCCGCAGTATTTCGGCATCGGCGGCGCTCAGTTCAAGATTGTAGATGCCCGGACCTAAATCGCGTGAGGCACTTGCGGTAATTGCGGTATCAGCAGGGAGAGAGGCATGCAGACTCTCCTGATGCTGTCCCATGATATTTGTAGCAGCAGTCGCAGAAGCTGTAAAAAGCAAGGCTGTCCCTGCGATCGTCGCCTGAGCGATCAATCGAGAGACAGCCGTACGGTCTATAACGGGGCGATACTTCATACTCGTTTAGTTATTAAGGGACAGAGTCCTGGAATTAGGGAGAGAGGGAGAGGCGCCCCGGTAAGCGGCATCACCTGTCCATGGTCACGAGGAGCTCTTCGTTGGTCCGCGACATCTCCATACGCTTCTTGATAAACTCCAGAGCCTCCTGTGAGTTCATGTCGCTGAGATAATTGCGCAGTATCCACATTCTCGAGAGCACTTCATTGCTTAGGAGCAGGTCATCGCGGCGTGTGGAGGACGCTATTATATCAACAGCCGGGAATATGCGTTTGTTGGATAGCTTGCGGTCAAGTTGCAGCTCCATGTTGCCGGTGCCCTTGAACTCCTCGAAGATCACCTCATCCATTTTGGAGGAAGTTTCGGTAAGTGCGGTGGCGATGATGGTCAGCGAGCCTCCGTTTTCGATATTGCGGGCCGCGCCGAAGAATCGTTTGGGGCGCTGCAGGGCGTTGGCGTCCACACCACCGGAGAGTATTTTGCCGGAAGCGGGAGAGACGGTGTTGTAGGCACGTGCCAGTCGTGTGATAGAGTCGAGCATGATGACCACATCGTGGCCGCACTCTACAAGTCGCTTGGCCTTTTCCAGCACTATGTTGGCGATCTTGACATGTCGGTCCGCCGGCTCGTCGAATGTCGAAGCTATTACCTCGGCGTTGACACTTCTGGCCATATCCGTGACCTCCTCCGGGCGCTCGTCGATGAGCAGCATGATTATATATGTATCCGGATGGTTTTCAGAGATGGCGTTGGCTATATCTTTGAGCAGAATTGTCTTACCTGTCTTCGGAGGCGCTACTATAAGAGCGCGCTGACCTTTGCCTATCGGTGCGAACATATCCACCACGCGTGTGGAAATATTGCAGGTCTTGCCGCCAGTGAGATTGAATTTCTCATCAGGAAACAGAGGGGTGAGATGCTCAAACGGTATGCGGTCGCGCACCGTCTCGGGGCTAAGGCCGTTTACGGTCAGTACCTTGCAGAGAGGGAAATATTTTTCGCTCTCGTGGGGAGGACGTATGGAGGCTTCCACTACGTCGCCGGTCTTCAGGCCATATTCCTTGATAGTCTTCTGAGCCACATAGAAATCGTCAGGCGAGGGAAGATAGTTATAATCCGATGAGCGCAGAAATCCGAATCCCTCGGGCTGAATCTCAAGCACTCCGAAGCATGAGAAGATGCCGTCGAAGTCATACATCTCCATCTGGCGTTTCTGCTGCTGGAGGATCTGACGCTGCTGCATCTTCTGCTTTTTGGAAAGGTGCTTGTTTTGAGTATTGGGGATGAGGGTGTTGATGGCGTTTTTCGGCATTTGGGTGTTGGCGCCGGGTTCGGCTATCATCACCGGCTCCTGATATGCGGGATTTGGCTGGAACTGATCGTGCGGCCGGTTGTTCTGCGCAGCAGGCTGACGGTTTTGCATATCTTCCTGCCGTGGTTTCCGGCGTGTGTCCGCAGTTGAGGCGGCATTGGTCTCCTGGCTATTCTGTCCGCGCGGGGTGAATGTGCGTCCCTTGGCATTGAAGAAGAATGAGTCGAGTCCTGTGTTGTCCTGACGTTGACGACGCTGCTGATTATTATTGGAGTCGCGTCGGGAGTTGGGAGCGGCTGATTTATTGCCGGCGGGATTGGCAGTATCGGATTCCTGCGTGCCATTGTTGTTGTCGGCAGTATTGCCGTCACCGGGTGCAAGGTTTTCATCCGCAGCTTGCGCTGAGTCAGGCTGTCGGGATGTATCGGCGGTATCAGAAGTCTGACGGCCATCGTGATTGTTGCGGAATTTGCGCTGGCGGCGTCCCTGCTGACCCTCTTCAGCCGTATTGTCGGTATTTGCATCGGCGGGGTCGCCGCTCTGTTGTGACGGCTGTGCATCAGCAGCGGTATCAGAGTGAGCCGGAGTCTCGCCAAAATCAATCGGCAGACTGCTGTCCTTCTGCACCGATGCCATAAACGCTTCAGCTTCTATGACAGCTTTAGGTTTGCGACCGCGACGACGCGGCTGTGCCAATATCGCTTTGGCTGTAGCAAGATCCATAGGTTTTGAGGATGCCTCAGCGTTTGAATCATGTTCGGAATCTGATTTGACCTCCGCCATGTCGGCCTTGTCAGGACTTTTGGTATTGTCTGCCTGATCGGTCTGTGCATTTTGCGCGGCTTTCGCATCGCCTTTGGACTGGCGGGAACGGCGTCCCTTGCGTGTGTTGCCTCGCGATGACTCGCGTTGGGCTTCCGCTTTGGCGGTATCGATAGCTTGATTGTCAAGAATGTGGTACATGGCTTCCTCCTCGGAGGCGGAAGCGGCTTTTTTCATGCCCATGGACTCGGCGAGCTTTCGAAGCTCGTCGGCATCCATGCCTTTTAAATCTTCAAATGTGTACATAGATATGGTTGTACAGATATTGTTTGCGGCTCGTAGAAATGGGGCGCAGTCAGGTGCGTAATAGCTGAAATTACTGTGTCCCGGGAAGCGAGCTGAATATTGTAATAATGGTGGAAAGGGTCTGAGGAGATGAGAATGGCAATCCTCAATGGGTATTGCAAAAATCCGCGGTCGTTTACGGATTTATGCTGTTTTTCGGTGGTATCCGGTGCATATCCTTTGCAAATACCCTGCAAAGATACTAATAAAATCAGTAACTCCGCCAATAATACAACATGAAAACGCAAAAAAATGTTTTTTTATCCGCGTTTTTCCGGGACGCGCTCATGAAGGCAAAGATAAAGTGGACTCAGCAATTCAATATCTAAGAGAGTGTTTGAATTTAACACGAATTTAAAAATGAGAGATGATAAGGAAATTCTTTTCATTCCCCCGAAGGTATTTTTTTGCTGTTTGCGCCAAGATTTCGTCGGTTACGGTGCCCGCACCGCGCCCTCCTCAACTTGCGTAAACATCTCAAAAAATCCTCTTCGAGTGAATGGAAGTTAAATCCAAACACTCTCTAAAATCCCCTCTCAAAAATCCGATATTCGGGATTTAATATTTAAAATAATTAAAGTTTCGCAAGTATGTAATTTCAGAGATACGGGCATAAAAAAACGACAT
>CAYSJG010000135.1:0-6020 GCA_964431295.1 uncultured Sangeribacter sp.
ACCCGCGACCCCAGGCGTGACAGGCCTGTATTCTAACCAGCTGAACTACCGCACCGGGAGCTCACTTTGATACTCTGTTGCTCTTGCGAGCTTGCTTCGTATCTCTCGTTTGCGAGTGCAAAGTTAGAGCATTTTTTGCAAACTGCCAAATATTTTTTGAATTTTTTTTGCTAAAAATTGCGATATTTTTGTAATAGTCTTATATTCTGATAGATATAATTGCGATTTTTTTTTGCCTCCTTCGGCTCTTTGCGCGCTTCCTTCAGCTTCTGCCTTCAGCTCTTCGCGCTGAACACAGAACCATGCTGACGCAGCAAAATGCGGCCATCGGCTCCGCCTCGGCCCTTTTCCCTCTCAGCCCTCTGCCCTCTGCCCTCTGCCTTATCTCCGCTTCGGCCTTCGGCTCTTTGACTTATTTATAGTGGGGGTGGGCGGCGAGGAGGGTGGCGAGGAGGTGGTGGGTGTCTACGTGGAGGTAGATCTCGGTGGTGGCTATCGATTCGTGGCCCAGCATCTCCTGGATGGCCCGTAGGTTGGCTCCCCCTTCGAGCAGGTGTGTCGCGAAGCTGTGTCTCAGTGTGTGTGGAGAGACCCTCTTCTCTATCCCGGCGGCTTCGGCGGCTCTTCTTATCATCGTGAAGATCATCTGGCGTGTCAGCGCTCTTCCCCGGCGGTTGAGAAAGAGGATGTCGGCGTAGCCCGGCTTCGGTTCGCGCAGCGGCAGATAGCGCTCTATCGCCTCTGCGGCCGCCGGCGACACCGGTACTGCGCGCTGCTTGGCTCCTTTCCCCTCCACGATCACTATCCGCTCCTCCCGGTCATAGCGCGACAGAAGGAGAGCCGTCAGTTCGCTGACCCGCAGTCCCGAGCCGTAGAGCATCTCGAGGATGGCGCGGTTGCGCGGCGTCTCCGCGGCCTCCTCGGGGAGCGCCGCGATGAGGCTGTCTATCTCCTCCACCGAGAGCACATCCGGCAGATGACGGCCGATGCGCGGAGAGTCTATGAGCAGTGTGGGATCCTCCTCTATCACCCCTTCGAGGCGCATATATCTGAAGAAAGACTTCAGCGACGACAATATCCTCGCGACAGTGCGCGGCGAGACCCCCGTGTCGTGGCAGTCCGCGAGATATTCGCATATCAGTTCTCTCCCCTCCCTCCCCTCGGGAAGGCGTTCGGTCTGCAGCCACGCATCGAAGGCTGTGAGGTCGCGGCAATAAGCCTCCACGGTATTGTCTGCGAGTCCCCTCTCCAGGCGGAGATGGTCAGTGTGACGTTCTATCAGATGAGATAGCATTGGTAAGCCATTGATGGGCGCTCTACGGCTATCAGATAGTCGCGGGCAGTCAGCAGGAGCCCTCCGCGCTTGCGCAGCGCCTTTTCGAGCCGCTCGTTCTCTTCCGGCGCCGGGTCGGGGATATATTCGCAACCCCCGATGTCGGCGGCCGCGCCGTCAGGAGCGGCCTTGACCCTGCGGATGAAGGCCGCCAGCCGTATGGCTCTGCGGAGATGCTCGTCCTCAGTCTCCTCCTCGGCATAATAGCAGTATATACGTCTCGGGGTGATTACCTCGCGGATGAGTTGGTAGGCGAAGGGGGAGTGGACACCGAAACCGTGGCGGTGACGCCATCTTGCAATTGCAGACATAAAGCGGAGCGGATTATCTGGAGGGGGAGGAGGCGCTTCTGCGTCTGATCAGCGGCAGCGCGATCGCGGCGGCGATGAGCAGATAGATGACCACACATCCGGCTATTCCGGCGGCATTGGTGACCTCGATCGATTTCGGCCGGAAGGTCATGACAATTTCATGCTCGCCGGCGGGTATGCGCATGGCTCTCAGAGTATAGTCCGCGCGACCGATCTTCGCCGGCTTGCCGTCTATTGTGGCCTCCCATCCCCAGGGGAAGAAGATCTCCGAGAATACTGCCACACCCCCCTTGGCACTCCTTGCCTTATATGTGAGCCGGTTGGGGGCGTATGAAGTCTCGAAGATCGTATCGCCGGGAGCCGGAGCCTGAGCGGCGCCGAGTATCTCGCGCTGCGACTCCTCGGCGGTGGCGGTGGCGCGGAGCTCCGGCAGTGCTGTCAGAGCTGCCATCTCCGCGGCGGGAGTCGGCTGATAGTCTATGCGCTCCACAAACCATGCATTGCCGTAAGCCCCGGGATTGAGCTCTGCGTAGTCATCGTAGAGATAATACTTCACATTGAGCATGTCGAGTATCGGTTCGTCGCCTGTAAAGAGTCTCGTCGGCATGGCGGCGCTTTGCGCGGTCGAATCATTGGCGGTCGAATCGTTGGCGGCGGCTTCAGCGGCCTCGGCGGCGTAATGCGCGGCCTCCATCTGGCGCTGTATCGCCGGCATTATCGCGCGTGTGAGCAGGTCGTTGTAGCGGGTCAGTTTGGCGGCATGATATCCGCCGATGGTTTTGTGGAAATAGCTCGAGCGGGCGCCGTTGAAGTCGAGCATGTCCGCCACCCTGAAATTCTCATCCTTGTCGGCGAGGATGGTCTCGTCGCCGGCTGTGGGATAGAAACTGTCGCTCTGCGGCATCGGGTCGGCGAAATTGTCGGAGTCGACATAGCGCTTATTGACGGAGAAGAGGTCGATGAGCACGAGGGTCGTGAGCGCGCCGACAAAGAGGGGACGCGACTTGAAGGCCCCCTTGAGGTAGAGGAAGATGACGCCGGTGCCGATCAGGATATATATGAGCGAGCGGAGCGAGTCCGCGCTCACCAGCGAGAGGCGCGTGCGCCTGATGGCTCCTATGATGTTGGCGTAATTGGGATCGTTGAGTATCCCCATCTCGGCGAGCTGATTGCGCTCGGAGATGGAGAAAGGCTGGCCGAAGATTTCGGGAGCCGCCCATCCGAGCAGGCAGATGATGGCGCCGCCGCCGAATACGCAGATGAGCGTCCACTTGTAGCGTGCGAGAAAATCCTTCTCGGTGCATATCTTGTGGAGGGCCATGGCGGCGAGCAGCGGCACGCAGAATTCGAGCACAACCAGTATCGACGCCGGCGCGCGAAATTTATTGTAGCCCGGTATATGGTCGATGAAGAAGTCGGTGAGGATGGGGAAATTGTGTCCCCAGGCGAGGAGTATGGAGAGTACGGAGGCGGCGAAGAGCGCCCACTTGACGGGGGAGAGTCGCGAGTCGTCGACGATGAAGAGGGCGAGTATGGCGAGCAGCAGCACGATGGCGCCGACATATACCGGCCCGTTGGTCATAGGCTGGTCGCCGAAATATTGTGCAAACTGGCTGAGAAACTGCATCTCCTGCGGCGAGAGATACTCCTTGGCGGCGGCGTCGGTCTCGCTGAGGGCGAGGAGATGATTGTCGGTGCCGGTAGGTTTGATGGTAGCGCCACCCTTGACATTGGGGATCAGCAGGGTGAAGGTCTCGTCGAGTCCGTATGACCAGGCGGTGATGGCGTCGCGGTCCATCCCCTTGATACTCTCTTCTCCGGCGCCGCTCTCTTCCCCGGCGTGGCCGTCCACCAGCAGAGTGCTCTTGCCGCGCACAGTCTCTTTGGAATATTCGTAGGAATTATAGAGGGAGGCTGAATTGACGGCGAGGGCGAGCATTCCGGCGAGCAGTGCGAGACCGGTGGCGCTCCAGAATCGGCGCGGCTGCTTCTCGCGGTAGGCTATCACACCGAAGGCCACCACCAGGCATATCATCAGTATGAAGAAGTAATAGCTCATCTGCGGATGATTGCTCATCAGCTGCATGGAGGCGAAGAGGGAGGTCATGGCCGTGCCGGAGAGATACTTGCCCCGGTAGAGGAGCACGAGTCCGCCGATGGTCGGCGGCACATAGGCGAGCGTGACGAATTTCCAGATATGTCCCGCGCCGATGATGATGACGAAATATGTGGAGAATCCCCAGGCGATGGCGGCGAAGAGAGCGAGAGGCCAGCGCATCTTCATGCAGAGGCACATGGCGAAAAATCCGGCCATGAGCATGAAGAGAAGATTGGCCGGCGAGGGGAGCCCGAGTCCGAAGAGGGTCTGCAGCCATCCTAAGATGGCATTAGAGCTGTAGGAGGGCGCAATCTGGAAATTGGGCATTCCGGAGAAGAGGGAGTTGGTCCAGCGGGAAGTCTCGCCGGTCTGCTGCTCGAAGAGCTGGACCTCCTGTCCGTTGGCAATACCCTGCCGGATGTCATGCTGCTGAAGTGTGCGTCCCTCGAAGATGTCGGGGGCGAAGAAAGCAATGGCTATCGCTGCGATTGCTGCGACAGCCATTGCTATGAATATCGATCTCTTTTGATTGTCAGTCATCGTTGGGATTAATTTAGGTCATAGGTCATAGGTCATAGGTCAGCGCGGTTATCGCCCGAGCTCGGACGATAACTGAACTATGCCGGCCAAGGGCATATCATCGGCCAAGAGCATATCATCGGCGGAGAGCATATCATCGGCGGATGGCTTAAGTCATCGGTCAGAAGTCCTCGTAGTGCTTGCCTCCGGCCTTCAGGGGGAGCTGCAACTGGCGGTTGACGCTCTGCTCGAGCGAGATGAGCGTCTCGGTGGCTATTACGCCGGGGATCGACTGTATCCTCTCGTTGAGAAGCTCCATGAGATGAGCGGTGTCGTAGGCGTATACTTTCACCAGCATAGAGTAAGGTCCGGTGGTGAAGTGGCATTCCACCACTTCCGGGAATTTGATAAGCTGATTGAGTGTATCGCGGTACATGCTTCCCTTCTCGAGTCTGATACCTATGTAAGTGCAGGTATTGTAACCCAGTGCCTTGGGATTGACGGTGTATCCCGAGCCTGTGATTACCTTCATCTCGATAAGTCGCTGTATGCGCTGATGGATGGCCGCTCTGGAGACTCCGCATATTTCGGCGATATCCTTGGAGGGCATCCTGGCATTGTTCATTATGAGATTGAGTATCTTGCGGTCAAGATTGTCTACTCTTTCCATTTGTTTCTCTTAAGGTGGTTAGATTTTCGGTTGGTTTGCGCAGAAGCGCCTTATTATTATCATCTGCATATCGTCGCATCCGATGATGCGACGATATGCAGTGGTATGCAGTGGTATTTAGCGGGAGGTATCAGAGTGCGATTTTCTGCACTTTGGCGCCCTGCTTCTTGATCAGTATCCCTTTGGTGGCGTCGTTGGGCTGTACGCGGATGCCGGCGAGGTTGTAGTACTCTACGGGAGCGTTCTCGTCAAATTCCACGCTTTCCACGGCGTTGTTTTCATTCTGTGTGAAGCAGATGTTGATGTAGAAGGGGTCGGAGCAGTCCTCGTATGTCTGTGCGTCGTTGTCGTAGTCGTTGGCCACGAGCATCAGGCGGTAGTTGTTGACAGTGGTCACCGGTGTGGTGTTGACTTCGGGAGTCCAGACGAGAGTGCCTTCACCTTTGGCGGGCATCCATGCGCGGCCGTTGCCGGCATCGGTGTCACCGGCGGGGAGGCAGGCGTTGCTGTCGCAGCCGCCGAGCTTGGCGCCACCCTCGTAGCAGAGCTGCGGGCCGCCCCAGAGAGCGCGGTCAGCCTCTACCTGAGCCTTGGTGGGATTGACATAGAGATAGGCTGCATAGACGGGGCGTGCGAGACCGTCGGTATTCTCTACCTTTATCTCCGCTTTGTACCAGAATCCGAGACCGATCTCGGTATAGTCGGAGCCTTCTTTGCAGATGATGGTCTGATTGTTTTCAACCGGCTGACCGTTGAAGGTCACAGTGGCGAAGTCGGTGAAATCCTGTGCGCCGGCAGTGAGGGCGCTCAGTGCGATAGCTGAAAGGAGTAAAGATTTTTTCATGTTGATGTTGAATAATTGATATATATGGGCGAAATTACGTAATTTTTTTGAAAAAATGAAAGAATTGATGAAAAAAAGAGCTCCGGTCGGCTATTATAGCTAAGATAGCTAAGATAGCTATTATAGCTATGATAGCTGTTAAAGCGCGGCGAGGCTGCGCAGCCTTTGCTGCGCAGCCTCGCTATCGGTTGGATAGGGGATTGAATCAGATGTGGGGGCCGGCGGCTACGAGAGCCTTGCCTGCG
>CAYSJG010000136.1:0-5980 GCA_964431295.1 uncultured Sangeribacter sp.
AAGATCAGTTCTGATTTCTCATGAACGCCTTCAAGTATGGAGCGCCCCCTCACGGAGGTCTCGCCCTCGGCTTCGACAGATTCGTCAGCATCGTGGCCGGACTGGACTCCATACGCGATGTCATCGCCTTCCCGAAAAACAATTCCGGGCGCGATGTCATGAACGAGAGCCCCTCGCCTATCGACCCCGCACAGCTTGACGAGCTTCAGCTTGAGATCAAACCCGCAAAATAACCCACCGGAGACATCCCGGCATACCGAAATATAAAGTGACAATCACCGACGCAAAGAGACATATCACAGTCGCAGACATCGCAAGGACTATCGAAGACTTCGCTCCACGGTATCTGCAGGAGGACTACGACAACGCCGGACTGCAGGTCGGACGACCGGACATGCACGTCACTGCCGTACTTCTATGCCTCGACGTCACGCCGGAGATTATCGATGAAGCGGTACGCAGACAGTGCAACATGATTGTCTGCCACCACCCGCTTCTCTTCCGCGGACTCAAGCAGATCACCGGAGCGGACACCACACAGCAGATGGTCATCGAGGCCATACGCAAGGATATCGCCATCTACGCGGCGCATACCAATCTCGACTCCGCCTGCGAAGGGGTCAGCTACGAAATTGCGCACACACTGCAGATGACAGATCTCGCCCCTCTCGACCCCATACCGGACACCACCGGATGCGGCCTCGGCATCATCGGCAACATCACTCCTACTCCGACACTCGAATTCCTCCGCAGCGTCAAGAAGCTCTTCGGCATCACTCCCCTCAAATACTCCGCACTCACTCCGAAGATCGTCATCAGAAGAGTCGCCGTGTGCGGAGGAGCCGGAGCGTCACTCATCTCCAAAGCCATCAGCCTCGGAGCTGACACCTTCCTCACCGGAGATCTCAAATATCACGACTTCACCACATTCGGACGTGATATCCTCCTCGCTGACATAGGACACTTCGAGAGCGAATTCGGCTCAAGACGCATATTTTCACGTGTCATCAGAGAGGCTTTCCCGGACTGCGTGATCTGCTTCGCTGAAGCGGACACCAATCCCATCGCATCACTCTGACACAACCGTCTTAACATTGATTATCAACAAATTCGTAACAAATCATTCTCTATAATATATGGCCACTGACAAGAAATCAGATAAGGAACGCAGCGTGGAGGAGAGACTCAAATCTCTCTACCACCTCCAGACCATCCTCTCCGAAATCGACCGCATCAAGATCATCCGCGGAGAGCTCCCGCATGAAGTGAAGGATCTCGAAGACGACATCATCAGATTGCAGACCCGTATCCAGAAATTCAAGGACGAAATCACCGAATGCCGCGAACTCATCAACCGCAAAAACGGTGACATCGCCGACCGTCGCGCAAAGGTGGCGCGCTACGATGAGCAAATCAACAACGTACGCAACAACCGCGAATTCGCATTCCTTGAAAAAGAGAAAGAGTTTGAAACACTCGAGATTGAGCTCGCTGAGAAGCATATCCGCGAAGCCAACGATAAAATCGCTGCCAAAACCGATGAAATAGCACAGGCTGAAGAACAGCTCTCTGACCTCGAACACATCCTCGAAGAGAAGAAAACCGAACTCAATGCCATCGTCAGCGAGACTCGCGAACAGGAGGAGAAACTGCTCGGAGAAGCCAAAGAGGTAGAGAAGGGTATCGATGACTATACTCTCTCAGCATTCAAGCGCATACGCAAAAACGCTCGCAACGGACTCGGCATCGTCACCGTGCAGCGTAATGCCTGCAGCGGATGCTTCAACCGTATCCCGCCACAGAGACAGCTCGAAATCAAGATGCACCGCAAGGTCATCGTATGCGAATACTGCGGCAGAATCATGATCGACGGCAATCTCGTCGGCATCACAGAAGCTGTACCTGAAGCTACAGCAAAGCCCAAGCGCACATCACGCGCAAGAAAGGCTGCCGCACCTAAGGTTGACCCATTCAAGAACGAAGAGGAATAACCTGCAACATCCGCGCTATAACACGCATATACGGCGGATAGCCGCATAACTTTTTGGAATCCCTTTCGTAGTCGTTACAGGCTTTGGTCGGCCTTCAGATGCTACGGGAGGGATTCTTTCTATTATCCATAAAAAAAGCCATTGCCACCAAGCTCCCTATCCCCTAAGCCCTATGACCTATGCCCTAATCTAAGGCATCGCCACCAGGGTAACAGACTTTACTCCGAGGCGAGCCTCGAGATAGCTGCTCAGTTTACGACGCTGAGCCGCCGTCATCGGACGACGATAACTTACCATCGCCACCTCCAGGGTGTCCAGCGAGCCGGTGCTGATATCGCACACTATATTGCGGCTCACAGAGATGTCGGCAAGCTCCGGAAAGACTACCTTCAGCTCCGGAGCGATTGATTTCACTATCGTGTCACGCTGATATACTCCGGCAAGAGTCTGACGCAGAGAGTCTATGGTCGCATCACGCTCCATCAGAGCTTTCTGCGCCACATTATACACCTCGGTAATCGAGTTGTCCTGACCTGACTCCGGAGCGGACATAAGCACCGAACTGCCCTGAATGATATTCAACTGCACATTTTTCAGACCATATTCAGGCAATTTAGACGACAGCGCCAGATGCAGAGAGTCCTCATTGAGAGGACGTCCGATCAGGGTAAGGTCCAGACGATGCACTCCGTCACTTGTCACCAGTTTCTCCTGAAGTACCTGAGTGGCCGCAAACTGACACTCCTTCGCCACAAAGCGCTCGGCCGACAGTTGCATACGACTCTCGCGCAACATATTATATGTCAGATAGATACTCGGCAAAAGGGCTGTGATAGAGAGCGCGTACACCCAGCGGCGCACCTTGCGCGAACGCGCGGGATCCGACGATACAGCCACATTGAAATGCATCAGCTTGACACCTACAAATGTGGCCAGAGCTATAAATATCGAATTGATGATGAAGAGATACGCCGCGCCCAGAAAATATTGGTACTGCCATGTGGCAAGACCGTAACCCACTGTACAGAGAGGCGGCATCAGCGCTGTCGCTATGGCCACGCCCGGGATTACATTACCCTTGGAACGCGAATTCATACCCACGATACCCGCCGCACCACCTACGAAGGCTATAAGCACATCGTAGATGGTCGGCGACGTACGGGCCAGAAGCTCACTATGGTTCTGACTTACCGGCGATATCAGAAAATATATCGTGGACGCTATCACGCTGAAGCCCGCCGCCATCATCAGATTGCGCAGCGACCGCTTCAGCAGACCGAAATCCTGAATACCTACTGACATACCGATACCGATGATAGGACCCATCAGAGGCGAGATCAGCATCGCACCGATTATCACTGCCGTGGAATTGGTGTTCAATCCCAGACACGCCACTATGGTGGCCAGAATCAGAATGTAGATATTTGTGCCGCGAAAACTTATCCCCTGAAGGATCTCCTGCTTCACTGTATCCTGATTCTCAATATAGCCTTTCAGCGAAAAATAATCGGAGAAATAAGCCTTTAGTGCATTCAGAAATTTCGACTTCATAACATTGATTTTACTGCAGTGCTCTGACTGATTACTGCATAACTCGGGTGATTACTGCGGGAATCAGGACTCCTTGCCGGAGAGATACTCGTGGATCGCTGAGGCGGCACGACGGCCGGCTCCCATGGCAAGTATCACTGTGGCGGCACCTGTCACGGCGTCACCACCGGCAAATACCCCCTTGCGGGAGGTCACACCGCTCTCCTCGGCTACTATACACCCTCGACGGTTGGTCTCAAGACCCTCCGTAGTGTCCTTTATCAATGGATTCGGACTCGTGCCGAGAGCCATTATTACAACGTCGCAATCGATGGTAAAGTTGCTTCCCTCCACTGCTATAGGAGAGCGACGGCCGCTCTCGTCAGGCTCTCCGAGGCGCATCTCCACACACTCGAGACCCTTCACCCAGCCTTCTTCGCCTATCACACGCACCGGATTGGTAAGCATCCTGAACTCGATACCCTCCTCCTTGGCGTGGTGCACCTCCTCGGCCCTCGCCGGAAGCTCGGCCTCCGAACGACGGTAGACTATCACGGCCTCCGCGCCAAGACGCTTTGCTGTGCGCACAGCGTCCATCGCCACATTGCCGCCACCTACCACTACAGCCTTCTTGCCGGCATATACCGGGGTGTCATAATTTTCGTCATAAGCGTGCATAAGATTTACGCGTGTCAGAAATTCATTGGCTGAGAATACTCCGTTGAGATTCTCACCTTCGATTCCCATAAAACGCGGCAGACCGGCACCGGTCCCGACAAACACTGCATCGAAACCCTCCTTGTCCATGAGGTCATCGATCGTTGTGGTGCGGCCCACGACCACATCCTTCACGATCTCCACGCCGAGACGTTTCACCGCCTCTACCTCCTTGGCTACCACTCGCTCCTTCGGCAGACGGAATTCCGGTATGCCATACACCAGCACGCCGCCCACCTTATGCAAGGCCTCGAATATCTTCACCTCATAACCCAGACGCGCAAGGTCAGAGGCACACGCAAGACCCGAGGGACCGCTCCCTATCACCGCCACGCGCTTGCCGTTGCGGGGACACATCTCGGTCTCCGCACATTCCTCCGGATGAGAAATCGCCCAGTCGCCTATGAAGCGCTCCAGCTTACCTATCGCTACCGGCTCCCCCTTCAGGCCCAATACACATGAGCCCTCACACTGCGACTCCTGGGGGCATACACGTCCGCATACCGACGGCAAGGAGCTGTCACGCGCCACCACGGCGGCCGCACCCTTAAGATCCCCCTCCTTCAGCAGACGCACAAAGCCCGGAATATCGATATGCACAGGACAGTGCTCACGACACCGTGGATTGCGGCAGTTGAGACAGCGCGACGCCTCAAGCATCGCCTCCTCCTGATTGTATCCGAGGCATACCTCCTCAAAATTGCCTGAGCGCACTGACGCCGCCTGCTCGCGCACCGGCACTCTTCCTATCTTATTTGCCATGACATTCACATTTATGGGATTCTCGATTGCTCTTGGGATTATTCCTATACATATTCTGACGACGCATCGCCTCGTCATAGTCCACCTTATGGCCATCAAATTCAGGACCTTCCACACAGGTAAACCGCGTGCGACCGTCCACAGTCACACGACACGCACCGCACATGCCGGTGCCGTCTACCATCAGAGCGTTAAGAGACACCATCGTCGGTATGCCATACTTCTTTGTGGCCATCGCCGCGAATTTCATCATTATCATCGGGCCAATTATCACACATCGGTCATACTTCACACCCTCCTCTTCGATGCGCTGCGCCATCAGCCCCGTCACCATACCGTGGAAGCCTTCGGAACCATCATCTGTGGCCAGATACACATTTGCCACTTTACGCATCTCATCTACGTATGTGAACAGATCCTTATTGCGCGCACCGATTATCACATCGGCTGTCACGCCATGCTCCTTAAGCCATTTCGCCTGAGGATACACCGGAGCTGTACCTACGCCGCCGGCCACAAAGAGTACGCGCAGACCGCGCAACTCCGACTCCGGAACATCCAGCAGATCAGAAGGACGACCCAAAGGACCCGCAAAGTCCGCAAAACATTCACCCTCTTCCATCCCGTTGATCTTATTGGAAGATAGACCCACACTCTGGGTCACTATGGTCACTGTGCCACCCTCAGGGTCATAATCACATATCGTCAACGGGATACGCTCACCGCACTCATCGGTGCGCACTATCACAAACTGACCGGGCTTCGCCGATGTTGCCACACGCGGCGCATACACCTTCATCTCCGTTATCGCAGGAGATAGAAATCGCTTAGATACTATTTCAAACACGATGTTTTGGTTAACAGATTTGTATTAGTCACAAATTTAAGTTATTTTTGCTGAATATTGACCATAGCTACGATAAAAATGGACAAAAATATGTTTGACCGCGTCAGCGATGACATCAAAAAAGCAATGCTCG